>JAHRVS010000169.1 GCA_019090565.1 Gammaproteobacteria bacterium | reverse complement strand
TAATAGAAGGGGTGAAAATATCCGCTCTTTCGGGGTTCATCCATACGGGGAAAAAGCCATCGGCACATTCTGCGGCGCAAGCGATGCCATTCGGTGTGATGGATGCCGTGTATATGGGGATGTCATTGTCTGCTTTTAAAATACTCTTTAACGGTTTGCCTAGCCCGGTACCGTCTTCGGCTTTGTAAGGCAACTGGTAGTGGTACCCGTCGAAAGTAACGGGGCCTTCTCTTGCCATTATTTTACGCATGATGGCGATGTATTCGCGGGTTCGGGTAATAGGCCGCCCGTAGGCCACGCCATGCCAACCTTCTACAACCTGGGGGCCAGAGGCGCCAAGCCCGACGATGAAGCGCCCACCTGATAGCTGGCTCAGTGACATGGCGGTCATGGCGGTTGTGGCGGGTGTACGTGCAACCATTTGCATTATGGCGGTACCGACCTTTATCTTGGTGGTGTTAGCGAGAATCCATGACGCTGCAGTGACGGCGTCGCCACCATAGGCTTCGGCAGTCCATGCGGAATCGTATCCAAGCGCTTCGGCATGTTTGATTAGGTCGAGGTTAAGATTGACTTCTTTTCCGAAGTAGCTGGCTGTTAATCCGAGTTTCATAATGTTAGCTCCCTGTCTTGGCTTTTGTTATTAATAATCTATATGAGTGTGATGGGAATTCGTTCGTCTTGTGTGTTGGTTGAGGTATTTACATGGTCATAACGGGTTGTACGTTGCTGGGGTCTTTTATGCGCTTCTTTTATCAAACTGACAAGTGCCCTTTGGTCGGTTTCCTGCCCATGAGAAGCACCGGCGGCGCGAGTAATGCTCTCATTCATCAGTGTGCCTCCTAGGTCATTGGCACCGGACATCAAGGCAGCTTTAGCACCTTGGTGGCCGAGTTTAGTCCAGGATGCTTGGATATTGTGTATGCTGGTGTGAAAAGCGAGACGGGCTACGGCATGCAGTAGTATTGCTTCACGAAAACTGGGGCCAGTGCGGCTATGGCCTTTTTGGTAGATGGGGGCATAACTATGGACAAAGGGAAGTGGTACAAACTCAGTGAAGCCTTGTGTGCGATCTTGAAGGGAGCGAATTGCTACAAGGTGGTTCGCGATGTGTTGGTAGTTTTCAATGTGACCAAACATGATGGTCGCGGTAGTTTTGAAGCCTTGCCGGTGAGCACTTTCCATGACTTGTAACCATTGTGCGCTGGTGATTTTGTCGGGGCACAGGGTGTTGCGCACTTCATCATCGAGTATTTCCGCAGCGGTACCTGGTAATGTGTCTAAACCTGCTTCTTTGAGCTTTTTAAGGTAGGCATCGAGAGGCATGCTTAGGGTGCGTGCACCCTGCCAAATTTCCAAAGGTGAAAAGGCATGAATATGCATGTTTGGTGCGGCGTCTTTTATAGCGGTACAGATGTCGATATAGGTTTGCCCAGTGTATAAGGGATGAATCCCTCCTTGAAGGCAGACCTCCGTTGCGCCTTTTGATTGAGCATCAAGGACTTTCGCGACAATCTCTTCGGTATTTAGCGTGTAGGGCGCGCCTCGGAGGTTTTCAGAGCCCTTACCTTTAGAGAAGGCACAAAACTGGCATTTGTAAGTGCAAATATTGGTGTAGTTGATATTGCGATTGATGACGTAGGTGACTGTTTCGCCGCATGCCTGTTTGCACAGTGAATCGGCCGTTAGGCACACGTGAGTTAAGTCGTTGTCTTTGGCTTCAAGTAGCGTGACAATTTCCACTTGGGTTAAAGCCTGCCCTTTTTTCGCTTTTATTAATATTGACTCTAATCGCTTAGAGGGGTGCTGGGTGGGCACTGCACGGATGTGCTTTAGAGTGCTTTGCGGAGGATGAATGGTTTTCCCTGCGTTCCATTCATCGCTGCGAACGAATCCATGCCCTTCTATTAGCGCAAAGGCTTTTTGCGCAATGGACTTTTCCATCCAGCGTATCGGGATAGGTGGAGGGCTAACAAGGTCATTGAGAATATAGCGCGGATAGATGCTTAACCGCTCTACTAGTTGTTTACCCGCTTTTTTGGTTTCTGCTTTTAATTGTGCGAGATGGGGCCACGGGGCTTCTGGGTTGACGTGGTCGGGTGTTAGGGGCGATACACCGCCCCAATCATTGATTCCAGCGTCTATCAAGCGAATTAATGCATCTGGGCTGAGATTAGGGGGAGCTTGTATATTCATGTTTGAACCAAAAATAATGCGCGCAATGGAAATCGTCCATAGCAATTCATTGAGGTTTGGTTCAGCGTGTTGTGCCATTTTAGTGTTTGGCTTTGCCCGAAAATTCTGAATAATGATTTCTTGTATGTGACCAAATTTTTGGTGAAGTGTGCGAATTTTTAATAGTGAATCGATTCGTTCTGAGCGAGTTTCGCCAATACCAATTAATATCCCCGTGGTGAACGGGATTTTTAATTCTCCGGCTAGGCGAATAGTTTTGAGCCTCTTTTCAGGGTCTTTGTCTGGGGAGCCATAGTGAGGCATATTTTTTTCACAAAGGCGCATAGCGCTGCTTTCCAGCATGATACCCATTGAGGCAGATACTTTCTTGAGACGGGATAGGTCTTTCTGAGTCATGAGGCCGGGGTTGAGATGGGGGAGTAGGCCAGTTGTATCAAACACTGCGTTTGCTGCGTGTTCGAGGTAATCCAGTGTGGAAGCATATCCGCGCTCAGAAAGCCATTTTTTGGCAATGGAATACCGTGCTTCGGGCTGATCACCTAGGGTAAACAAAGCTTCTTTACAACCAGCTTTAGCGCCTTCTTGAGCAATTTTGAGAACTTGATCTATTTCTAAAAAAGGTTGATCGAGGTGGCTGGGCGTTTGTGCAAAGGTGCAGTAATGACAAACGTCACGGCAGAGCTGGGTGAGGGGAATAAATACTTTCTTTGAAAACGAAACACTTTGCCCGTGGCCTTTGTCTCTGAGTGTTGCCGCACGTAACATTAAGGTGTTTAAGTCACTATTTTCAATGAAGCTGTGAATTTCTTTATTGCTTAGCGGGATATTTTTAATAGGTGCGAAAATTTGAGCGGTGACTTTTGCAGTGCAGGGTGCCAGTGTTGGTGCGTGCGCTAATTGGCTTTTGAGTTTTGTCAGAGCTTCGGGCGTATCGACATCAAAAGCAATGACTTTCGAATGAACGACTGTTGCTTTATTACCCTGTATCTTAGCTTGCTGTTGGTGTAGCGCAAAACTGTTCTCTCCAAAGCAAAACGGGGTGATTTGCTTTGGTTCGCAACGCAGTGCATTGGTACCGGTATTGTCTTCGCAGGGAGCCAAAATAAGGCTGCCACTGGCATTGAGTAGCTGTTGAACTGCACGAGGAGTGATGAGAGGAATATCGCCAGGCAAGTAAAGCATTTGCTCTATGCCTCGGTTTTTTACTATGGAACGGGCCTGGGTAACAGCACTATTGAGATCGGACTCGTTCTTTTCCTCTATGACCTCAACATGGTACCGTCTGGCCAGCGCGGCAACACGCGGATCGTTGCCAATAATGAGCGTACTACTGAGCTCTGGCACTTGTTTCAGACAGCGTAGCATGTCTTCGAGCATGGCTAGGCAGAGGTCTGCGCGTAGCGATTTATTTAACACTGGGGATAAACGCTGCTTTGCATTTTCTAGGTTCTTGACGGGTATGATAGCAATGGTTTTTTTCATACTTGTTACTCAGCTTTACCATCAATACGCGTAATAAAATCAAGGCACGACTTCGCCAAGTCTATTCGGTCAGCCAGTGTTTGCATCAGGCTTTGCGCCAGCTCTACTTCTAGGCCCAGTTGTTCGATGTCCGGCTTGAGAGCGCTGTCTTTTTTATCGAGTATAAAACCATCTGCAACGTCACGGTAATGACGCGCTATGCTACAGGCAGTTTGAGGAATCCCCAGTTCGGTCATCATCTTAGTGGTAGGGCCTTTAATCGCTTGCCCGCCGATAATGGGGGTGACGGCAATCACCGGTGAGGGGTGGTTTCGAATAATTTCTTTTAGTCCAGGAATGGACAGTATTGGGTCAACGCTAACGAATGGATTGGACGGGCATATGATAATGCCTTTCAAGCACGGTGAATTTAGGGCTTCAATTAGAGCGGGGCAAGGGGTGGCGGATTCTATTCCATCAAACTTGAAGCGGTCGACCTGTGGCTTGCATTGTTCTTTTACGAAATAATGCTGGAAGGGAATGTAATTACCGTTCTTTATGCCGATTAAAGTACGAACCGGATGATCGCTCATGGGGACAACGCTGGGTTTGATAGAAAATTGTTCAGATAAAAATTGGGTGACATAGGAAAGGGTTTGCCCATTTTTCAAAAGTTGTGTGCGGGTGACGTGGGTGGCGAGGTCGCGGTCTCCGAGTTGGAACCAGCTCTCTTGGCCTAGTTCCTTCATTGCACTTAAAAAATTCCAGCTTTCATTTTCAAGGCCCCAGCCTTGCGCTTGGTTGCTTTTCCCTGACAGCGTATACAAAACGGTATCGATATCTGGCGATATGTGTAGGCCTAGGTGTGCGAAATCATCGGCGGTGTTAACGGCAATCATTAGTTTTTCACCAAGCAGGTAAGACAAGCCCAATGCGAGTTTTGCACCGCCTACACCTCCACACAATGCCAAGTACTGGGGAGGATTCTGTTTTTTGACTTGGGTTAATTGTTCCACTAACGAAATAGATCCTGCGCTTTGTCTCGAATTAATGGGGGGGTGCCTGTTTCGAGAGCTGTTTTATTTGGAAAGGGGTAGCCTCTAACGAGGACGACGGGATTTTTTTCGGTGGTTTGCCCCATCACCAGTGATGCTCCGGCGGCGAGCTCATCGGCAATTGCAGTTGCAGTGACTTTTAACTCTCTGCCAAACAGATCGTTTTTGCCTATGCGGTTGTCAATGGGCGCGATACCTGCGATACCAATAGCTAAACCTAAAGTGCCATTACGCCAAGCTCTGCCCATGGTGTCATTGATGATGACCGCTACATCAACGTCTAGTTGCGCAGCAATAGCGTATCTGATTTTTTGAGCACTGGTGTCTGGGTCTTTGGGCAGAAGTAGGAGTCGCTCGTCGCTGTCGGGGTGCTGAATATTGGATTGGTCAATGCCCGCGTTGGCGTGAATAAACCCCAAACGGTGCTCAACGATTAAAACCCCTGGCTTTTTTCTAACAACATCAATCGATTCATCCAGTACAGCCTGCACATAACGAGGGTCTTTGTGTACTTCTTCGGCAATTTCTTTTGCACGTAACGTTGGTGTAATCTCGCTTAAGGTCAAATAGCGATTTTCAGCCTTTGAAATTATTTTCTGTGCAATAACGAGGATATCCCCATTCTGCAAGGTATTACCGTTTCGCTTAATGTTAGCGATGATTATTTCTACTAGATTATCGCCCGGCTCTATCATCGGTAGAGACTTTAATGCTGAGAAAGTGACTTCCATATTACGTTTGCTTTTTTGAGTTAATGTTGAGCTTTAGCCATCAGATAAAGGGTTGCCCGTAATGCGAATGCCAGCACCATCGAGTTTGTGGTGTCGGTTTATAGAAATTAATACAGATGTTAGCGCCTCGGTTGCAACGGAGTTTGCGAGGGGGCCTGCGTGAAAGCCACGCATACCAATAGCTTCGATCAGCGCAATGACTTGTTCGCGAGCAGAGCGTGAATTGCCGGTTACCAGTACGTCACAGTCAATGGCATGGCTGCTGTTTAGGTGCGCAGCGCTAACATTCTGAAAGGCTGAAACAATGTCAACATGCTCACCCAGAAGCGCTTGTGCTCTGAGTGCAGCGGAGCCTTCTGGGGGCATTTGAACGGTGCCAACCTTCGGCGGCTGTAGAGGGACAGTTACATCAATAAGGAGTTTGCCCTTGAGTGTGCCTTGTACTTCTTTGAGGGTGGTTATCTGGTTTGCGAAGGGAACAGTGAGCACGATGATATCTGCATTTTTTGCAGAACTAAGGTTGTCGGCACCACAAATCTGACTGCCCGTGATCTGCTCTAAAATGGTCTGTGCGGCCTGTTCCGCCTTGAGGGCGTCACGAGAACCAATGACCACAGAGTAGCCCGCTTTGGCCCATCGTTTGGCGAGGCCATTTCCGAGTGAGCCGGTTCCGCCAAGGATGGCAATAACGGGTAAGGGTTGTTTGACAGTCGTATCGGGCATGTTTTTATTTTACTCTAGGTTATAGGGAGCCGCTAAAGCTGAGGCACTGGTTAATACAACTGGAAGCTCGGGTACCGTGCCGTGTATTGCCTACGCACTAGGCTTTGGCTTTCTGCGTTGCTTTAAGCCATCCGTCTGCGGAGTCATGCAGTTCGGCCTCCAAGGTTTAGCGCTTGAGCAAACAGGTTCCCCTTGATCAAGAAAAGTCATTAGTTGGTTGGTCGCCGAGTAGCTACTCGGCTCATGCCTAAGTGAGCGCAATCTGAGCAGCTCCGAGACTCGCTGAACGGTTACGTCAGTGAGTAAATCTAAGCAAGAATATACCCTAAAAATTGCTTTAGTGCTGATCATAAGTAATTATTATGATCAGCACTAATTGGGATTGATGTCCTTGATGGAGGGTGGCGATGAGGTTTAAAGCTGGGTTGATGATTGTATTGATATTAATGGCCGTGACGGGAAGGGTTTATTCTGATTCATTATCGGTTGCGACGTTAAACCTTCATCGGTTTTTCGATACGGTTGATGACCCTTTGCGCCGAGATAAGGTGTTGACGCTCACCTCTTTTGAGAAAAAGACCGAAGGGCTTGCCAGATTTATTTCGAATACACTGGCTTGCCCAGATGTCGTGGCGGTGCAAGAGGTGGAAAACCTCAGTGTGCTGAAAAAACTAGCTGAATCAGCCTGCCCTGACAAAAAGCGGTACTTGGCTTACCTACATGAAGGCAACGATATTTCTGGGATGGATGTGGGTTTTTTAGTTAGCAGTAGGCTAAAGGTGCAGGGCGTTCGACAGCTTGGCCGTAATATAAAAACAAAGGGGTCTCGGTACTCCCTGTTTGATCGGCCGCCTTTGCTTTTAGCGCTTTCCAAAAAAATGTGTGGAGCAAGCCAGCTGAATGTGGTCGTGGTGCATAACCGGTCTTTCATAGGGCTAAACCATAAGAAAAAAGGCCCGCGCGTACGGAGTAAGCGGCTACAGCAAGCTCGGTGGATTGGGAGTTGGGTGCACAGTTGGCGGCAATCGCACCCCAATAAATCGTTCATGTTGCTGGGAGATTTTAATGCCCTGCCTGGTGGCAAAGAGCTTTCTTCTTTGAATAAAGGCGTTGAAAATGGAGGTGATCGTTTACTGGAAAGCTTGGGGGTATCTATTCCTAAAGCAAAGCGGTACTCCTATATTTTTCAAGGAAGAAAACAAGCCATTGATCATATCTTTGTCTCTTCTGATTT
>JAHRVS010000168.1 GCA_019090565.1 Gammaproteobacteria bacterium | reverse complement strand
TATCTAAATTAAACCCGATTGAGGGGATGAAACGCATTTTTTCAGTTAAAGGCTTGATGGAAATGGTCAAAGCCTTTGCAAAATTCCTCGTGGTATTGGCCACGTCGATGGTGCTCATTTATATGTATTCGCCGCGAATACTTGATTTGGCAAAACAAGACTTGTCCGGAGCGATAGCCAATGGCGGTGATGTCGTTCTCTGGAGTTTTCTGATTTTGTGTAGCTCATTGCTACTCATTGCTGCGATTGATGTGCCTTTTCAAATATATCAGCATACAAAACAGCTGAAAATGACCAAGCAAGAAGTCAAAGATGAGATGAAAGATTCTGAAGGTAAGCCAGAGGTTAAGAGTCGCATTCGTCAATTACAAATGGAAATGGCTCAGCGTCGTATGATGGAGGACGTACCCAGTGCTGATGTGGTCATTACCAACCCCTCGCACTTTAGTGTAGCGCTTAAATACAACGAGTTGATGCCGGCTCCGCTGGTGGTAGCAAAGGGTGTAGACAGGGTCGCATTGAGGATACGGGAAATTGCCATTGAGAACAAAGTCGTCATTGTAGAAGCCCCTCCACTGGCCCGAGCGGTCTACCATACCTCGTCAATCGGGAGTGAAATACACGAAGAGCTGTATGTGTCTATCGCACAAGTGCTTGCCTATGTTTACCAACTAAATATGTACACGCAAGGGGAGGGCCCCTTGCCCGATGAGTTAACGGACTTTGAATTGCCCGGTAATATGCAATTTGATGTGGACGGGAATTCGCCTGATTTAGATTAGCTGTATTTTTGAAATACTCTTAGGTGTTCGGTACTCGTTATCAGCGAGCTGCCACACTTATGCTCCAGCACCCATGTTTCTAGTGAACTGCCCCCCCCCTGTTGTCAGACAAAAAATCTTAATGCGAAGTTTTACCATAATAGGCCGAATTATTGCATTAACCTTTGCAGCTGCTTTTTTTAAAAAAGCGTCAAAAAAATCGCCAGATAATGGGATGAGAATTAAACCGTATGGCCATCGCTGCTGAAGAAGCTAAACCAAGTGTATCGAATGGCTTAGGCGCGCCAATATTGCTGCTTGTGATGCTCGGCATGATGATGTTGCCGGTTCCAACGCTTTTTCTTGATTTTTTCTTTACCTTTAATATCGCGCTTGCGCTTGTTGTACTTCTGGTGACAGTTTATACCTTGCGTCCCCTCGAATTTGCGGTTTTCCCTACCATTCTTCTTGTTGCGACCTTGCTTAGGCTTGCCCTCAATGTGGCCTCTACGCGGGTGGTGTTGATGTATGGGCACGAGGGCGGTTCTGCCGCAGGGAAGGTCATCGAGGCATTTGGCAATGTCGTCATTGGTGGTAATTTTGCTGTGGGCATGGTGGTTTTTACAATTTTAATGATCATTAATTTTGTGGTGGTGACTAAAGGTGCAGGCCGTATTTCGGAGGTAACTGCTCGGTTTACCTTGGATGCCATGCCCGGTAAACAAATGGCCATTGATGCAGATTTAAATGCGGGTTTAATTGACCAAGACGATGCGAAGAAGCGGCGTGCAGAGGTATCTGAAGAAGCAGATTTTTATGGCTCCATGGATGGTGCTAGTAAATTTGTTCGCGGCGATGCCATTGCCGGTATCTTGATTTTGGTGATCAACCTTATTGGTGGCCTTATCATTGGCATGGTTCAGCATGACCTTGAATTTGGTGATGCCATTGAAAAGTATGCGCTGCTAACCATTGGTGACGGCCTGGTGGCGCAGGTTCCTTCGCTATTATTGTCTACCGCAGCAGCAATTATTGTGACGCGTGTATCCGGTGCGAGCGAGATGGGTGCGCAAATATCTTCACAGATGTTTAGCAATCCGAAAGCCGTTTACGTGGCCGCCGGTATTTTGGCGATTATTGGCGTGGTTCCAGGCATGCCTCACCTGGCATTTCTTTTTTTGGCACTTTTAGTGGGTGGTGGCGCGTACCTTTATCAAAACGATTTACAAAACAAAGAGAAACAAGTGCAAGCTGTGGTGGATGAACAGCTTGCCGAACAGGAATCATCGGGGCAACAAGAAGCAAAAGAGCTGGGTTGGGACGATGTTCAGCCCGTTGACATGCTTGGTTTAGAGGTGGGGTACCGGATGATATCCATGGTGGATACCAATCAAGGCGGCGCCCTGTTAAATCGGATAAAAGGCGTGCGGAAAAAGCTTTCTCAGGAGTTGGGGTTTCTTGTCCCCTCGGTACACATTCGAGATAACCTCGACCTACTCCCCAATGCTTATCGAATTACCATGATGGGCGTGACCATCGGGGAAGCAGAAATTCACCCTAGCATGGAGCTGGCCATCAATCCTGGCCAGGTGTTTGGCACCTTAAAAGGCATTGATTGCAAAGACCCGTCCTTTGGACTCGATGCCGTGTGGATTGAACCGAGTCAGCGAGAGCAAGCCCAGACTCTGGGTTACACCGTTGTGGATGCGAGCACCGTTGTGGCAACCCACATTAACCAGGTAATGAAAATACACGCCCATGAAATTCTTGGGCATGAAGAAGTGCAGCAATTACTCGATCAACTGTCAAAAACCTCGCCCAAACTGGTTGAATCTCTTGTTCCTAAACTCATCCCTCTTAGCAAGCTACTTAAAGTATTGCAAGCACTGCTGATGGAAGACGTGCCTATTAAAGATATGCGCACCATAGCCGAAGCTTTGACAGAAGAAG
>JAHRVS010000167.1 GCA_019090565.1 Gammaproteobacteria bacterium | reverse complement strand
TATGGAAAAGAAACAAACGTCCTTATGGATGTACCTGCCTTATTGTGTCCCCATGCTGGTCGCTGTCTTTGGCGCACAGTTGGTTTTCTTCAATTCATCGGTGGTTGGCTACGGCTTTCTACTATTGCTGGCAGCAGTCATTATTCTGGAGCCTTTGCTCGGTAATGACGATGACATGTGGGAATGGAAATACCCCAATGTTTTCGTTGGCATGATGTACCTTTATGCTATTGGCACCTTTGCGACATTTGCGGGTTTTTTATGGGTAATGGGTTACGCGCACAATGGTGGCGACCTATTTAATATGGCCGCTGCGATTCAAGCGATTAGCGGTATAGACATCATCCCGCTGCACGCCGATGACGGCATCCTCGATTACGCCGTTGCCACCTTGATTATGGGTATCACGGTTTCCATTGGTACGGTTTCAATCGGCCATGAGCTTTGTCACCGTACTCATGAGCCTCTGTCTATCTTCTTTGCCCGCGCAATGGGTACATTGGGTTTGTTTAGCTACTATGCAGTCGAGCATCCCTTTGGTCACCACTTAACTGCTGGCACACCAAAAGATTCCAGCACCGCACTTCGGGGCGAGTCGGTTGCACAGTTTGCTAAGCGCACTTTCAAACAGGATTACCAAATTGCTTGGGAAATCGAAGCCAATCGCCTTGACGCTTTAGGCTATGACGACGCTTGGTCTATACACAATCGCTTGCTAAGGGGTTATGCGGCAGAAATCGCAGTGGTTATCGCTGTCGCCGCGACAACGGGCTTTTTGGGTTTGTTTTTCTTCTCCCTTGCTGTATTAAACGGCCACTGGAGCTATAAACTGGGCGTTTATGGTCAGCACTATGGCATTACCCGTGCACCAGACGAGCGTTTAACTATTCACCATTCTTGGGGTTGCACCAACCGTGTCACCAACTGGTTTGTTGATGGCATTGGCCGCCACGCTGACCACCACGAAGTGCCTGAGCGTGAATTCTGGAACCTCGAAGCACACATTGAGGGACCTCAGTTTGAGAAAGGTTATTTCGCAAGCATGGCAATGGCGTCTATCCCCAGCCGATGGAATAAAGTCATGGTACCTAAGCTAATCGAATGGGATGAGAAGTACGCGTCTCCAAAAGAGAAAGTATTGGCCATGGAAGCCAATGAGGCCAGCGGCATTCCAGAGCTAATCGCGCATGCCAAGAAGCAGCGTGTTGAGCTGACTGAAGCCGGATTAATTGCCGCGTAAACGTAATACCAATGTGATAAAAAAGGGGCCCTCGAGGCCCCTTTTTTATTGCCTTTTTTTGCCAGAGAGCGGCCCTACTCAAGCCCTTTTACGGACTATCATTTCACTAGGCCTTACTTTTTAATGCCTGCCAAAGTACTGCGCATGGCATCCACCACCGCTTTGTAATCACTTTTTCCAAAGATAGCCGAGCCTGCCACAAAAGTATCGGCACCTGCTTGCGCAATTTCTTTAATGTTCACTTCGTTCACGCCACCGTCTACTTCTAGGCGCACATCGAGGCCTGCCTGCTCAATCCTCTGGCGCACGTCACGTAATTTGTTCAAGGTGCCAGGAATAAACTTCTGTCCGCCGTAACCGGGGTTTACCGACATCAATAACACCATATCGAGTTTATCCAGCGTGTAATCAAGGTAATGCAAAGGCGTAGCAGGGTTAAACACAAGCCCCGGTTTGCAGCCGTTATCACGAATCAACTGTAGACTGCGGTCAACGTGCCCGCTGGCTTCAGGGTGAAAGGTAATGTAGGTCGCGCCCGCATCAGCAAACTGCTGAATGAGGTCGTCCACAGGGCTCACCATAAGGTGCACATCAATCGGGGCCGTGATGCCATAATTCCGCAATGCTTTGCATACCGATGGGCCAAAGGTGAGATTGGGAACATAGTGGTTGTCCATCACATCGAAATGCACCACATCTGCACCCGCCTCAAGCACTTTATCCACATCTTCGCCTAATCGGGCAAGGTCGGCTGATAAAATAGAAGGGGCAATCAGGTACTCAGACATACACATCTCCGTACAAAGCTGGATTATTCGAGAATTTAGGCCTATTAATAATTGCCGAGCACGGCAAAATAAGCAAGGCTGCATGGTAGCTGAAATCACACCGAAAAAGAATAAAGCAGGAGACCCACACTCAGTGTTATTCACCCTAAGGCTAAAGCAGGTGGCACGGTGGCTAGTGATTCCATTGTGCATCGCTGCCACGACGGGCCAGTGTGAAGAAACACCGCCTGAGGCATTGGATGCAGCGGCGCCTCTCACACCCTCCACGGAAACCTTGTTGCAGCCCATTGAGCCAGAACAGGTTCGCTTTGCTCTATTGGCAGAGAAAATGGACAAAGAAAGCCAGATTCAGTGGCTCAGTGCAGGTACGCAGAGTTTTCTCACACTATACCGGCCCTCACTGGGAGCCAGTGAACAAGGCGCCATTCTGATTGTTGCTGACCTTGGTCGGCACCCTGACTGGCCTGGGCCGGCTAGGCATTTACGTAAAAGCTTGCCTAACCATGGCTGGGCGACCTTGTCTATGGCTTCGCCCCATCAGGTTGTTCAACAGGGGCATACGCAGGGTGGCCCGCGCCCGCTGCCACTCACTCAGGCAAACCCACAAATGACGCAACGCTTACAAGCGGCCATGACGCAAATACAAGGGCTAGGGCTGTACAACATTGTGGTCATCGCAATCGGTGATGCCGCACCACAAACGGCATTGGCGTTAGCGAACCTACCCCCTTCCAGCCATGTAGGATTCATCGCACTTGCACCGTGGTCGGTGAGTGATTCTCAACAAAATGACCTTGCCGAAGCCTTTACCAATGTACCCGCGAGCGTACTGGAGCTGACGCCCGCATTGTGGCCCAAGCTAGGCTTGACGAAACGCAAGGGCATGGCTGATAAAAAACGCCACCCGAATTATTCTCAGGTGCGCCTGCTGGGTGATGTTCGACATTTTCATGATTCGCCCCAACTTTTACCCCGCATAAGAGGCTGGCTAAAACGCAATGCGGAATCTATGCAGGGCAAGCTTCAACAAGCCGACGACAAGCGCTGATCAAGCT
>JAHRVS010000166.1 GCA_019090565.1 Gammaproteobacteria bacterium | reverse complement strand
GCGATAGCTTGAAGGAAAAAACGACTATGATCAGCCAGAGAACGCTGCAAAACAGTATTAGAGGAACCGGTGTAGGCTTGCACAGCGGCGACAAGGTTTATTTAACCCTGCGCCCAGCACCGGTCAATACCGGTATCGTTTTTCGCCGTGTTGACCTCGACCCTGTTGTTGAAATACAGGCGTGCGCTGAACATGTTAGTGATACCATGCTCTCGACAAACCTTGAGAAAGACGGTGTCCGGGTTCAGACTGTCGAGCATTTACTCTCTGCTATGGCCGGTCTTGGCGTTGATAATGCCTACGTTGAATTAAGCGCCGCTGAAGTTCCCATTATGGATGGTAGTGCAGGGCCCTTTGTTTTCCTTATCCAGGCCGCAGGCATTGCTGAGCAGCAAGAAGCGAAAAAATTTATTCGTATTAACCGCGAGGTTAGCGTCACAAGTGGCGATAAAACAGCAACGTTATTACCATTTAATGGTTTTAAAGTGAGCTTTGATATTTCTTTTGACCACCCTGTGATCAAGGCAAGCACACAAGCGGTATCGGTTGACTTTTCCAGCACCTCCTTTGTTAAAGAGGTAAGCCGGGCACGTACCTTTGGCTTTATGAAAGACATTGAAGCTTTGCGGGCGCAAAACTTGGCGCTGGGTGGCAGTGTTGATAATGCGATTGTTATCGGCGATCAAGGTGTTTTGAATGAAGATGGCTTGCGTTACGAAGATGAATTCGTAAAGCATAAAGTGCTAGACGCTATCGGAGACCTTTATATACTGGGGCACAGCCTGCTAGGTGAGTTCAGGGGGCGCAAATCGGGCCATGCTCTAAATAACTTGCTCGTGCGTAAGTTGCTTAGTGAGCCCGATGCATGGGATTTACTGACGTTTGATGGTGCGGCAAATGCGCCTATTTCCTACATGAAGCCAGCCTTTGCTGCAGAGGCCTAGAGATAAACCTTATACAGGCTTATCTCTGGTCTGAATGAGTGCAGGACCATCTAATTCTTTTCTATTCCTCGGTTGTCAGTAGTTTCTTGCATTGATAGTCATCATTACTACAACCCTTGTCCTTGCGCTTTTTCGGCATTTAACCGTCTGTTAAGCCCTAAAGGCGTCGCTTCAGACATTAAAGGTGCTTTTAGAAGTACCCCTAATTCTGCCTCCCTATGTCTAAATTTCCCCCGCTAGGCCCCGCGTGCTCGGCGAGGCGCCGTAGTGCGTCAGACAGCTTCTGGTCTGATTCGATTTTGGCCGTCTCTAGCAGCAGGCTCTTATTTTCAACGCTTATCTTTTTTGCTTTGGACGGCTTGCGCCGGTATGTGCTGGCAAGGGAGAGTGCGCGTAGGTTCGTCAGAGCGCTTATTTCTATGAGGCCGCTAAATTCGTGATGATGACGAAGCTTTGTATTTAAGTGCTTGGCATGGAAGCGGAATTTGCTTGACCAGCTAGCGCTGTCACACAGGATAATCAACTTGCCGCAATCGTACGATGAAATCCGGCAGTGCTGTTTAAAGGCATCGGGCAAGTACTTTGTGACAATTTGTTCCAGCCTTCGCAAATAATCTGCAGCTGCTAAAATATTAGATAGGGATGTATCGCTTGATTTTTCCTTAAGCAGAGTTCTAGCGAGCTGGGGTCTTCTCATAATAGGCATTGTGTAACGTTATGTTAGCAATGACGTCAATTTAACGGCGTTTGCTTGATTTATTTTATATCTACTCTATTATCGGCCAGAAATTGACATAAGTGTAGATATACGTGTGATGCAGAACCTATTGCCTTGTTAAATAAATGGTTAAAACTTCACGAAACTGTACGCAAGTTATTGATACGTAATAAATATTCCTGTTATTCTGAATATTTGAAACCGTGGTTGATATAAAGCATTTGGGTGGCAAGAATTTATGGATGTCATATTACTGAATTCGAAAAATGGCAAAGGCCGCAGCCTGAGGTTAGGACCTCGGCAGGTTTTTGCTGCAATAGCCTTGTTGGCGGTCGCTCCTGTCGCCATGACTGTATTTGTGATGACTGGTTTAGGCTTGGGTGCCACTGAATCTGGTAATATCACTTTTGTTGAAAACTGGCAAACAGAAATACAAGCGCAAAAGAAAGTCGTTGCGAAGGCCCAGCGTAGTGCAGATGAACACTTGCGCGCGCTGACCGTTAAAGTTGCAGAAGTAGAGGCGCGAATGATTCGCCTTGATGCCCTGGGTGAGCACCTGGTGCATGTAGCGAAACTCAACAAAGGGGAATTTGATTTTTCTCAAAGCTCAGCGATTGGGGGGCCTGAAGACCTTAATGAGCTTGGGGACGTATACCAAAAGCCTGAATTTGCTAATGCGCTTGATGATATGGCAGGAACCCTATTAGAAAGAGAGCAGCAGCTCGATATTCTTGAGTCGATGCTGGTGAATCGCAACATTAAGGGTGGCGCCTACCTGACAGGTCGTCCAATTCAAAAGGGTTGGTTGTCGTCTCATTATGGGCACCGTACAGACCCATTTACCGGTAAACTTGCCTGGCACAAAGGGGTTGATTTTGCAGGGAAGGAGAATTCGCCGGTTATTTCCGTAGGGTCAGGCGTTATCACTTGGTCGGGCGAGCGTTATGGCTACGGTAACATGGTTGAAGTGAGTCATGGAGATGGTTATGTGACACGTTACGGCCATAACAAAGAAAACCTCGTCAAAGTAGGGGATACCGTTAAAAAAGGCCAAGAAATCGCCAAAATGGGCACTACTGGGCGCTCTACTGGGCACCATGTGCATTTTGAGGTATTTTTGAATGGCAAAACGATGGACCCTAAAAAGTACATATACCGTCGAGAGAGAACTTGATTCATTAAATAAGCTAAATCTTCCGTTTCTAAGGCTCATTGAGCCCCCTTCTTAGAAAAAAATCCTTTATTTAATCTGAATTATTATCTAAAACTGCTATCCTCTGTGGCTAACGGGCGCAGTGTTTAGGGTCTTTGCTTAGTGTCCATGAGGCCTAGACTGATACTCCCGGACATTTTTCCCTAATCGGTGTAGAATCACCGTTGTTTTGCAGCGTTTTCTCGTGCGAAAAAAACGCATTTTAGCTAGGTTCTGCACAATGCGGATGCCTATGCAACGCCTATAATGGCCAAGTTAGTCGAATTCCAACAGCCCGAATGAGGCTAGGTTGGTGTTTTCATTCCCATCACAAATTTTTAATAAATCAATATGATTGGTAACATTTTAAGTAAAGTATTTGGATCTAAAAACGACCGTCAGCTTAAAAAAATGCGAAAGACGGTGCAGCAAATAAACAGTTTCGAGGAGGCGTGTAAAGCCCTTTCCGACGAAGCGCTGCAAGCAAAAACGCTTGAATTCAAAGAGCAGATAAATGCCGATGAAAAAAGCCTCGATGAGCTTTTGCCAGAGGCATTTG
>JAHRVS010000165.1 GCA_019090565.1 Gammaproteobacteria bacterium | reverse complement strand
ATACGGAGCGGTAGTTCAGTTGGTTAGAATACCGGCCTGTCACGCCGGGGGTCGCGGGTTCGAATCCCGTCCGCTCCGCCATTTTTTTAAAATGGCTCAGACCAATCAGTGACACTTGGAATAGCGCTCGCTTTCCTTCTGGCTAGATTAAATGCTTTTGCCATATTTTTATATGTTAAAGCCAAAATTCCCAAACACTCCAGCCTCTCTCCGCACAGACCCTCTACATCCAAAGTCTAAGCAACTAAATCATCCTAATATCTAAAAATAGCAGTTTCCATGTGGGAGCAAGAAACCCCCATGCAGCGAGTCACTGCGCACAAGACATACACGAGGGCTCTAGTGCCGAGCTGGAGCAGTTACCGCGTGAAAAACGCATTCTCAGAAGCGCCCTTCAACCCAGAGATTTAAACCTCCCGCTTACCCCCCTCGCAACCCCCAGTTCCACAAGCCTCAATTTCCATATCCTTAATCATCAAGGGAATACCTTTTTCACTGATTTTTTCTTTAATCTGGCTTCGGTAAGATTTTACAATACTCACACCCTCAATCACCGCATCGTACACCAACCAGCCATTAGCTGCTTTCCTCAACCTAAAGTCCACCAGGATAGGCATTTTCTCTTCCTGCAAAATTCGACTTCGAACAATGGCCTTTTTCTTGTCTTTATTAAATATTGGCTCTTTAAACTCCATATCTTGCCCGTCATAAGCAGAGAAAGCATTTGAATACGTCTTGATTAGTATATTTCGAAATGCGTGCATAAACGCTTCTTTTTGAGCGTCGTCTGCTTTCTTCCAGCTTGAAGACATCACCAACCTGGCGATTAGCTTCTCATCAAAAATAGGCAGCAGCTCCTGCTCGACAAGCACCTTTATTCTATTCGGCGTAGTTGCTATCAGCGATTTGTCTTCTATGAGGCGATCCGTCAGGCGCTTAGCCGCACCCTCGGCAACTTCTTTTGGTCCTGCCACGTGCACACCCTGCTCGCCAGAAAAGACCAGCGACGAGAACAAAAGCATTAACGTAAAAACCAAGCTTGATCTAAATACTGAGGTAAATATCATATCCATATATTCCTACATCCACCATTAACTGACCGTTAACGGACCAAAGTGATGACAAAATTTGTACGGGAAATCGAGATGGGCTTAAAAAGGAAAGAGATGCGCAAGAAAATACAGTGAAGCCTGCTGCAATATAGCTCAGGACAAGAGGTCCCGCCATGGTTAGCGTGCCGCGAAAGCCCTGCCATCTGATGGCCTGGCGATCTAAATCAGACTAAAATGCTCATACACCGGTACAAACTCCCGGTTTTCGCTCGACCCAACCTTACACTCAGCTCAGCGAATTCCAACGGCCCATTAGGGCATTAACAATAGACCAGGGCCGATAAAACCAGCCCCAGTCTTAAGTGCTTTACTCTGGCTTAAATGTAATTTTAGCCTGAGAAAGAACCACATTACCTTTTTGAGTTTCAGCTTGAACAATCGCCACGCCTTCCTCAATGATCCAGAACTTACTGATGATGCTATCACCACAGTAAACTTGATCGGCAAATCGCGCTTCCATAGAGATAAAGCGATCAGGGTCACCACCACAAAGGGCTTTCACTGCTGCGCGACCAACAAAGCCGTAGCTACATAGGCCATGTAGGAAAGGCTCTTTGTATCCACCCATTTGCGCGAACGCAGGGTCAATATGGATCGGGTTACGGTCGCCCGTAAGACGGTACAGTGCAGCTTGCTCTACATGTGTAATGTCTTCTGTAACGTGATCAGGTTCGCGCTCAGGCGGTGCATTTTTACCAGCAGTAGATGGCCCGCGCTCTCCACCAAAGCCACCCTCACCACGAATAAACATTGTAGAGTGAACAGTAAAGATAGGTCCATTTTTATCAGACACTTCACCTTCAACACCTAAAACCGCAGCCTTACCTTTATCCCAAACTTCAGAGATTTTGCCAACAGCTGTTGCTTTACAGTTAGAAGGAATCGGACGATGCAAAGTAATGGCCTGCTCTCCGTGAAGAAGCATAGCTAAGTTAAATTCAACGTTAGCGATCAAACCACCCATTGTTGCCATGCCAGGTACAACACCAAAAGTAGGAAGAACTTTTGGCCCTTTACCTTCGTATAGAAAATCAAGATCTTCAGGTGGCTTTGCACCCGTTGCCACTGCATATAACTGAGTCTTGTTAGCATCCCACTCGACGGGCATTGGATCGAAAGTAACTCCGAGTAAATCTGATGTGATTTTTTTAGACATAACTATTAACTCCTTTGAGTCTTTATATTCGGCGCAATAGGCGCGCTTAGATTTACGCTACGCCACAAACAAAACAGCCCACTAAAAAGTGGGCTGTTTCAAATCTTTCATCAACAAGTTGACAAAAAATTAAGCAGTGATTTCTGCGATAGAGTTAGAAAGCGCATTCTGCTTTTCAGAAGGCTGTACAGATTGCATAGCCATCATTTTGCTCATGTCGCCTTCAACTTTAATTTGACCGCTCATGAAGCCTTGCATTGCTGCAGACTGGTCTTGCTCGATGAAAAGCTTGTAAGCAAGATCCTTAGGTACGATCAAAGTAGTACCGGCATCAGCAATACTTCCCTGCTCAAGACTACCACCGTTAAGAGCCATACATACTTCAGAGTCGCCATCAGTTACGTTGATGTTCAACTGAAGGTCTGCTAGCTGTGCAGGCACGTCAAGATCGCCAGCTGCTGCTTTTAGCTCGTCAACTTTAGTAAACCACTCTTCGCTCAAAAATGCTAAAGACATTGTAAATCTCCGTTTATGTTTTATTTCACCCCAGCGTATATCGCCAAAGCAAGGTTTATAATGTTTTTTGTTGCAAGGGAGAAAGCAGTAAAGCTCTTACCTGCAAACCCTCAACCCATATCGACACTAGAAAGAGCACTTTCAAACGATCGTTTAGATTGAAGTTGTTGTACCTTAATCGATACGCGCGCTCTTGGCAACACCTAATTT
>JAHRVS010000164.1 GCA_019090565.1 Gammaproteobacteria bacterium | reverse complement strand
TCTTGCGCTGATTCAGCAGGGTGGTATTGAAGCTCTTTTGAAATTTGATCCGCATCAATAACCACACCATTCACCTGTATCTCTTGAATGGTAGGTCCTTGGGATACCGAACAACTAGCACTTCCTGACATAACAGCTTCCTTTAACTTAAGCTTCGCGTTTTTGTCTGACGATCTGGTACGCACGACCGAAATACCAGACGGGAGCACTCACGACATGAACCAATCGCGTGAAGGGAAATACCACAAAAAACCCAAGGCCCAAAATGATGTGCAGCTTGTAGATGATGTTAACCGACTCGATCGACTCAGCAGCAGCAGTGGGGTTCAAGATTACAATTGATTGCGCCCATGTCGCAAGCTGCACCATGACAGAACCATCAAGGTGAGTGGATGATACGAGAATACTCAGAAGCCCTAAAACAAGCTGAACCCATAACATACCAAGCACTAACATATCAGCTTTACTGGTATTGGCTTTAATACGCTCGTTATTCATTCGTCGTTTGATGAGCATCGTTAAACCAATTAAACCAAGAACCCCGAAAAAACCACCGGAGACCATAGCGAGCAGTTGCTTGTTCTGCGTGGTAATGACTGAATGGTATAGCCATTCTGGTGTTAGCAAACCAACGAAGTGCCCCGCTAAGACAAAGATAACGCCAACATGAAACAGGTTGCTAGCAACACGCATTCCGTCATTGCTTAACATCTGACTGGAGTGCGCCTTCCAAGTGTACTGCGCCATATCAAACCGTGCCCATGCGCCAATCGCAGCAATTGCCACTGCTACATAGGGGTAAACACCAAACAATAAAAAATTAAAAGTCATTTCAAAACCCTCTGGTCAATTCGTCGTTGAACTTATTTCGAGGCACTGGATGCAGCATCGACCCAGTGTACGGGTGAAACAGGAACCGCCGGCTTAGTCATTTGCGGAGCATTTGTTGTTGCGCAGCCAGATGAGGATGATGGGTCAGTCGTGGTAAAGGTGACCATTTCGTCCTCCCAGACTTTATCCATGGCTTCCAGCGTATCATCTCGTTCTTCTTTGGAGACCTGTTCTTCGAGTTGTTGAGCATCCAAAGAGGCTCCCGATACGCTAAGCAGCACATCGAAGCAGTGATGATAATGGCTTTCTCGCTGTTTAAGGCGCTCGCCCAAAATACCCACTATATGTTCGATATCCTGAATTCCCTCTTTGGCTTCCTCAGCGGGACGCGTAGAAAAAAACTCGAGGTAGAGCGGAAGGTGGTCTGGCAATTCCCGCACTGTGACTTCATAACCCGCATTTTCATAGAGGGCCATTAAATCAACCATTGCCTGACCGCGATCGCGGGATTCACCGTGCACATGCTCAAATAAGAGCATTGAGGTGGATCTACCGCGCTCGAACAGACTGTCATAATCTTCCTGAAGGTCCATCAGATCCTGATCACGAATCGCGTGAAGCAAAGTAAGCAGCTTAATTCTATCGCTAGGAGATAAATCCTGACTGCTATTGATTATTTCTTCCAGCTCACTGTTATAGGTTTGCAGTTCAGCTGTTGGGTAGCTCATCATCAATGACAGTACTTTAAGTATTTTCATATCCTTTACTCCCAAATTTGAACGGAATCGATGATATCGCGACGATTTGATTTTTTTCCACCAAACATGTTGTAGTCATCATTTCCAGAGCAGCCATCGCCAAAGGTAAAACCACAACCACTTCTTTCACCATAGGCATCTACCACAGCATCCTCTCTATGAGCTGAGGGAATAACGAACCGGTCTTCGTAGTTGGCAATCGCTAAATAACGATACATTTCTTCGACCTGGAACTCTGTTAGGCCAACCTTCTCCAAAACTTCGAGGTCTTTCTTATTCTCGACATGTTCAGAGCGTTTATAAGCACGCATCGCCAACAATCGTTTTAACGCCAACACAACGGGGCGCTCGTCGCCCGCCGTTAACATGTTCGCGAGGTATTTCATGGGGATACGAAGGCTTTCTACATCAGGTATAACGCCATCCATGCCGATAAACCCTTCTTGTGTAGCATGCTGGATTGGGCTTAATGGTGGCACGTACCAAACCATTGGCAATGTGCGATATTCTGGATGTAATGGCAGCGCCAACTTCCAATCACAAGCTAGCTTATAGACAGGTGACTGTTGTGCAGCGCTAATCACATCTTGATGAATACCGTCTGCCTTTGCCTGCTTAATCACTGCCGGATCATTGGGGTCGAGGAATATTTCCAATTGTTTTTCGTACAGGTTTTGCTCTGATGGCTCTGATGCCACTTCCAGAATGCGATCGGCATCGTAAAGTAAAACACCAAGATAACGAATGCGCCCAACACATGTTTCTGAGCAAACGGTAGGTTCACCCGATTCAATACGTGGGTAACAGAAAATACATTTTTCTGACTTACCTGACTTCCAGTTAAAGTAGATCTTTTTGTAAGGGCAGGCAGAGACACACATGCGCCAGCCACGGCATTTTTCCTGATCGATTAATACAATACCGTCTTCTTCTCGCTTGTAGATTGCTCCACTTGGGCACGCTGCAGCACAGGCCGGGTTAAGGCAGTGCTCACACAGGCGTGGCAGATACATCATGAAAGTATTTTCGTATTGGCCGTAAATCTCCTTCTGCATGTTATCGAAGTTTTTATCCTTCGAGCGTTTTTCAAACTCGGTGCCGAGAATTTCCTCCCAGTTTGGCCCCCAGTCGATTTTTTCCATGCGCTTGCCTGAAATTACTGAGCGCGGCCTTGCAACGGGTTGATGGTCACCCAAGGGTGCCGTGTGCAAATTTTGGTAATCGAAATCGAAAGGCTCATAGTAGTCATCAATTTCTGGCAAATCAGGGTTGGCGAATATATTGGCCAATACACGAAACTTACCGCCTATTTTCGGCTGTAAAGAGCCACTGTTATTTCTTTTCCAGCCTCCATTCCATTTATCTTGGTTTTCCCACTCTTTGGGATAACCAATACCCGGTTTGGTTTCTACGTTGTTGAACCAAGCGTATTCCATGCCTTCTCTGGAGGTCCAAACATTTTTACAGGTGATTGAACAAGTGTGACAACCGATGCATTTGTCCAGATTCAGTACCATACCTACTTGAGAACGAATTTTCATATCAACTGACTCCTATACGTCTTCTGCTAAGGGCTGAGGTAAGTCATCGCCATTTGGACCATCCAGCCAGTCGACTTTATCCATTTTCCGAACCACTACAAATTCATCACGGTTACAACCAACTGTACCGTAGTAGTTAAAGCCCCATGACTGTTGCGCGTATCCGCCAATCATATGAGTGGGCTTCATCAGCACGCGTGTTACTGAGTTGTGGTGCCCGCCACGGGTGCCTGTCACCTCTGAGCCGGGTACGTTTACGATACGTTCCTGAGCATGGTACATCATGACCATCCCCTGCATCACACGCTGGCTCACTACCGCACGACAGGTAATTGCCCCATTTGAGTTGAAAATTTCCACCCAATCATTGTCTTCAATACCTACCGCTTTGGCATCCACTTCACTGATCCAAGTAATGGGGCCTCCACGGGAAAGTGTGAGCATGAGCAGGTTGTCGGTATAGGTACTGTGGATACCCCATTTTTGATGCGGGGTAATCCAGTTCAGCACAATTTCTTTTTGCCCGTTCGGTTTTCTACCCTTCATGTGCTTAACGGTGCGCGTATCAACGGGCGGGCGGTAGGAGACAAATTGCTCACCGAAAGCCTGCATCCACAGGTGATCTTGATAAAACTGCTGACGCCCGGTGATGGTTCGCCATGGTATATACTCATGCACATTGGTATAACCTGCGTTATAACTCACGTGTTCATCTTCCAAGCCTGACCAGGTTGGGGATGAAATAATCTTACGAGGCTGTGCTTGCAAGTCACGCATGCGAATTGCTTCGTGCTCTTTACCTAAAGCCAAGTGCTTGTGATCACGTCCAGTTTTTTCACCCAAGGCATCCCATGCTTTCACTGCAACGTGGCCATTAGTTTCAGGCGCCAAAGATAAAATCACTTCGGCTGCATCAATGGCCGTTTCAATTTTTGGCTGCCCTTGGCTCACTCCCGGTTCTGTGACGGGGCGATTTAGTTGTTTCAGGAAGCCAACTTCAGTCTCCGTATTCCAGGCAATGCCCTTACCGCCATTACCGGTTTTTTCAAGCAGCGGACCCAGTGAGGTGAATTTCTTATAGGTGTTGGGGTAATCCCTTTCTACCACGACAAGGTTTGGCATGGTTTGACCTGGGATCATATCGCACTCACCTTTTTTCCAGTCTTTAACATGGAAAGGTTGGGCTAATTCGCCCGGTGTATCGTGCAAGAGAGGTACGGTTACCACGTCTTTTTCTACACCTAGGTGCCCTTCTGAGACTTCAGAAAATGCTTTGGCGATTCCTTTATAAATATCCCAATCACTTCTTGCTTCCCAAGCTGGGTCGGTCGCTTTCGAGAGAGGATGAATAAAGGGATGCATATCAGAGGTATTTAGATCGTCTTTTTCATACCACGTTGCGGTAGGCAAAACGATGTCGGAATACACACAAGTAGAGGACATTCTGAAATCAAGTGTAACGACCAAATCAAGCTTGCCTTCCGCTCCTTCATCGACCCATTCTAACTCTGTAGGTTGTGGGCCGCCCTCTTTACCAATGTCTTCACATTGAACACCGTTACGTGTGCCCAATAGGTACTTCAGCATGTACTCATGCCCTTTACCAGAAGAACCCAATAAGTTGGAGCGCCATATAAAGAGATTTCGAGGGAAGTTTTCTGGGCTGTCAGGCGCTTCAGAGGCGAACGAAAGATCACCGCCCTTAAGCTGCTCAATGACATAGTCTTTAACGTCAACGCCTTTTTGTACGGCTTCCTTGGTGATATCCAAAGGGTTGCGATTAAGCTGAGGGGCCGAAGGGAGCCAGCCCATACGTTCAGCGCGAATATTGTAGTCAATCATGTGCTCAGGGAATTCGCTTTTATCAGCGATAGGGCTGAGCACTTCATGCACATTCACTTTTTCATGACGCCATTGAGAGCTGTGGTTGTAAAAGAAAGAGGTGCCGTTCATTTGTCTCGGTGGCTTAGACCAATCTAGTCCAAAGGCCAAAGGTAGCCAGCCCGTTTGTGGACGTAATTTCTCTTGTCCTACATAGTGCGCCCAACCTCCACCAGATTGCCCTACGCAGCCACACATCATTAACATATTGATGAGGCCACGGTAGTTCATATCCATGTGGTACCAGTGGTTCATTGCCGCGCCCACGATAACCATGGATTTACCATTTGTTTTATCGGCGTTATCGGCAAATTCTCGTGCCACCTGGATGACCTTTTCACGACTAACGCCGGTGATTCTTTCTTGCCATGCGGGCGTGAAGGGCGTATCGCCATCATCGTAGTCGGCGGTGACGTTTGTGCCACCCAAACCACGGTCGATGGCATAGTTACCAATCAACAAATCATAAACAGTGGCCACTTTGGCTTGTTTACCATCAGCGAGTTCAACCGTTTGAAATGGCACATGACGAAACTGAATATCATCCCCTTCAACGTGAGTGAACTGTTCATGCTCCACTGCGCCAAAGTAAGGAAAAGCGACGGGAACCGCTGCATCTATCCCGTTAATCAGGCTTAGTTTAAGTGTTGTATCCTTACCGGAACCACCTTCTCTTTCTTCAATGTTCCACTTACCTGATTGCCCCCAACGGTAGCCAATGGAGCCCTGAGGGGAAACCAAGCTACCATCCTGATCAATACCGATAGTTTTCCATTCAGGGTTGTTTTCCTGACCCAGTTGATCCACCAAGTCAGAGGCACGTAGAAAGCGCGTAGGTTTAAAACCACCCTCCGTTTCATCGAGTAAAACCAACATAGGTGAGTCGGTATATTTACGGGTGTATTCTAAAAAGTAATTACTGGGTTTTTCTAGATGAAATTCTTTCAGAATAACGTGACCAAAAGCCATTGCCAACGCAGCATCGGTTCCCTGTTTCGGGTTTAACCAGAGGTCTGTCAGCTTAGCAACTTCGGAATAATCCGGGGTAATGGAAACGGTTTTAGCGCCTTTGTAGCGTACTTCGGTAAAGAAGTGGGCATCCGGCGTGCGTGTTTGAGGAACGTTTGATCCCCAGGCGATAATATAATTGGAGTTATACCAGTCAGCCGATTCAGGCACATCGGTTTGCTCTCCCCATGTTTGGGGTGATGAAGGGGGCAAATCACAATACCAATCGTAGAAGCTCAGGCAAACACCGCCGATAAGGGAAAGGTAACGCGAACCTGCAGCATAGGAAACCATCGACATGGCAGGGATGGGCGAAAATCCAATAATACGATCTGGCCCGTATCTTTTCGCTGTATACACATTCGATGCGGCGATAATCTCATTCACTTCATCCCACGAGGAGCGAATAAAGCCACCCATGCCACGTTTTGTTTTATAGGATGCCGCGCGTTTTTTATCTTCAACAATCGCTTCCCAGGCTTCTACAGGGTCCATTTGCTTGCGCAGTTCGCGCCAGAGCTTTAAAAGTGGTTTGCGCACTTTTGGATACTTTAAACGGTTGGCGCTGTATATATACCAGGAATAACTTGCCCCCCGAGGGCAACCACGGGGTTCGTGATTAGGAAGGTCTGGTCGAGTTCTTGGGTAATCCGTCTGCTGAGTTTCCCAAGTAATCAGGCCATTTTTTACGTAAATTTTCCAGCTACATGAACCTGTACAGTTAACACCGTGGGTGGAGCGGACGACCTTATCGTGTTGCCAGCGTTTCCGGTACCCATCTTCCCATGAGCGGCTTTCGTTGCTGACTTCGCCGTGCCCATTGGAAAATTCTGACTGTTTCTTTTTGAAAAATTGTAGCCGATCTAACAAATGACTCATAAAATTGCTCCGTATTCTGGATGCTATTTTGCTATTAAACTTTGGGATGCGTTTAAATACAAACCTTCCCTTGGGTACCAGTGTCACCCGTTTTTAATTCTGAAAACCAGTGACACAAACCTCTGGAAAAACTTGTTTTTTAAGTATGCGCCTTTAACTGGCGTACTTAGGGGTTGTAATGCTCCCCGCCTTTTCTTAGATAAAAATACCCGTTAATGAGAATACATACTGAATAGAATATGGCGAAACCATATAGGGCAACCTCTGGTGTGGTCGCTTTAATTTGTTCTCCAAAAACTTTAGGGATATAAAAAGCGCCATACGCTGCCACTGCAGAAGTCCAACCAAGAACTGGGCCCACCTGTTCTTTTGGAAACACCATTGCGATGGTACGGAAGGTAGAGCCGTTACCAATACCCGTGGCTGCAAAAAGTATCAAAAACAGAACAAAAAAAGGAAAGAAAAATTCTTCCGGTGTAGGCGATGCGTATGCTGCTTTTAGGTAATGGGCAACACCCAGAGCACTAATCACCATCACGACAGAAACAACTTGTGTAACCAGCGCTCCGCCAACTTTATCTGCAATCCAGCCACCCACAGGTCGAATCAACGCACCGATAAAAGGCCCCATCCATGCATACATCAGTGCAGAAGGGCCGTCAGGATTGATAGTGTCATGAG
>JAHRVS010000163.1 GCA_019090565.1 Gammaproteobacteria bacterium | reverse complement strand
CATGCGTTTATAAATGAATACCTTAAGCCAATGTCAGCCAGTATGACGAATCCCGTATTTGTAAATGTTAACGAAATTGGTTGGGCCTGGGGGGCTTTTTCTGAGGCGGCTGGGCGAATTACATGGGAAGGAGGGGACGTCACATACCGGGCTGGCCGAGGAAAGGAAGAGTCATCCGTGCCAAGTGTGGCGGGTTTGTTAACCCTGCAAGACGAGAAATTGCATTTAATCTTTGTAATACCCTCTAATAAAGAGGAGCTTATTTTGGCGAAGTTAAATTCACAGGGAATGGGTACATTACAGGTTCGTCGTCGCCTACTTGACCTAGTCGGTCAAAGATGGGCTTCAAATAGTCAGGCAGACGACATTATTTTTGAGGTTTCCCAGCCGCTATGGAATTAGTTTTTTGATGACGAACTATTCAGCTTGTTGAAGCTGTGCATTGTTTGGGTGCAGGTTTATGGGTTTGAGGGTATTTAATTGATAATTTTGGTGTATCAGTCAGGTGGTTAGTGAGCAAGTAAAAAGCATACTGAAGTATGCGCCGACCATTCTTATCGTTGGGTTTGTATTGGCGACGAGCTATTCGCTTTCCCGTATGACGTGGTTGCTTGTGGAGGGTGATGGGGCGGTTGCTCAAGCCATTTCAACGTCGCGTGCCCCCTTGAAACCGGCGACTGTTGAAAGTTTTTACGGAAGAGAGCTTGCTGGCTGGGGCTTATTTGGTGCATTAAAAGCGGAGAAAAAGACTTCCTCAAGCAAGGTTCAAGTCAAAGCACCGGATACGCGATTGCAACTGACCCTTAAAGGGGTTTATGTCGCACCTATAGAAGCACAGTCTAGCGCTATCATTGCAGACAAGCGAAATGCTAAACGTTATCTTTTGGGTGAAAAAATACCGGGCGGCGTGACCTTGCACGAAGTGCAAAGCCAGCTGGTTATTTTAAAGCGGGGAATGAAATACGAAACCTTAAGATTCAGCGAGCCTAATTTAAAGGCTATCAAAAAGTCTAAACCTCGTGTTTCCAGCATGCCTAGGAGGCGGCCTTCATCTGCAAACAGAGGTATTGTCAAAGATATCCGTAGTGGGAAAATCAACTCAGTGCAAGATGTCCTGAATGATTACGGGGCTAATCCAGCCGAACAATTTGCGGCGGTTCTTTTGGAGGCAGGCATGGAGCCCACTCAGGATGGAGGCGAGGCGGGTTTAAAAGTAGGAGCAAGTGCGCCGAAAGATATTCTTAAGACGGTCGGCTTGCGGCCTGGTGATATTGTTCGCTCAGTCAATGGTTTTCCCGTGAATGAACTAGAGGGAGATGATGCCCTTTTAAGAGAAATACTGACGTCTGCTCATGCGAAGATCGTTATCCAGCGAGGCTCACGTCGTTTCACCGTTAATTACCCGCTGCCTCAGGGGTAGAAAGAACCAGATGGAACTTAATTCCCAACCAACATGCGTTGAATAAATATGAAGCGTTTTTTATTTTTAGTGAGTGTCTTTTTCGTACTCAATAGTACAGCGTCTATTGCTGGTAGCCTTAATGTTCGCGATGCCGATGTGCGGGCGTTAGTGACACAGATCTCAGATATTACTGGAAAAACGTTTGTGGTTGACCCTCGTGTCAAAGGCAAGGTGACTGTTATTTCCAATGCCGATATGACCACAGAAGATATTTATGAAGTTTTTAAATCTGTATTACATGTGCACGGGTATGCCACAGTAGAATCAGGGGATGTTGTAAAAATAATCCCTACCAATGGTGCAAAGCAGGATAACCTAAAGCTTGACGTGAGTGGCGTGGTTAAAGGTGAGCAGATGGTGACACAAGTGATAGAGGTGAAGCATACCTCTGCAACGGAGCTGGTGCCAATTCTTCGCCCTATGGTGCCTCAATATGGGCATGTTGCTGCTGTGGCCTCGGCCAATGCTTTGATTATTTCCGATCACGCCCAAAATATTCGCCGTATTGAAAAAATAATTCGCCGTATTGACAGCGCTGAAAGTGAAGAGGTAGAGGTTATACATCTGCAGGAGGCATGGGTGAGTGATGTTGTGAAACTCCTGGAGAACTTATCTCCGGCGGCAGCTGCATCGAAAGGAAAAAGGCAGGCCGTTAAAAAATCCAGCCGTGTAAAAATTGTTGCCGATGAGCGAACAAATAGGTTGATCTTGCGCGGAGAAAAGTCAGCAAGAGCTCGGATCAGAAGGCTTGTAAAAGAGTTAGACAAGCCTTCCACGAAAAGCGGTACTGTTCAGGTGATTTATTTGCAGCATGCGGATGCCACAAAAATTGCTGAGATTATTACGGGACTATTAGCGCGACAAAGCCAGCCTACACGGGTTGGAAAAGCGGGCGCGCGAGGAGCGAGCGGGCAGACCTCCAGCGGGGAGCAGTCTTCTATGGTGCAAGCCGATGAGGCGCTGAATGCGCTGGTGGTACAAGCTGAGCCGGGCCAAATGGCCGAAATAAAAAGCATTATTACCCAGCTTGATGTGCGCCGTGCCCAGGTGCTGATTGAAGCGGCTATCGTGGAAATTTCTGCCAGCACGGGGCAGGATTTGGGCGTTCAGTGGGGCTTTGGTTTTAATAATGAAGGGCCTGTGGGAGGTGTTAATTTTGAAAACGTTGGGAATAGCATTAGTTCTATTGCTTCGGCGATCGCTAACCCGACGGCTGCGGCGGCGGCATCACTGGCGAATGGTATAACGTTAGGCGGCGGCAAGAGGAATGGCGATTCGTTAGAGTTTGGCGCAATTTTGCAAGCACTGGCTTCTACAGCAAATACGAACATTCTTTCTACGCCTAGTCTTATGACGATTGATAATCAAGAGGCGGAAATTGTTGTGGGTCAAAACGTCCCCTTTATCACAGGCTCATCGACAAATACTGGGGCGGGAACTAGTAACCCTTTTACGACAGTAAGTCGTGAGGATATTGGGTTAACCTTGCGTGTTACGCCTCATATCCATGATGGAGATGTGCTGCGGCTGGAAATCTATCAGGAAACCTCGGACCTGATTGCTCCGCCAGTAGGCATTGATGCCAGTGATATCACGACGACAAAGCGTTCCATCAAAACGGTAATACTGGCTGACGATGGACAGACGATTGTCTTAGGTGGGTTGGTGAGAGATGATGTCATTGATTCCGTCAGCAAGGTGCCGCTGATGGGTGACCTCCCTCTATTAGGGAAGCTATTTAGAAGCAATAAGCAACAGCACGCTAAGAAAAATTTAATGGTGTTTTTGCGTCCCACTATACTTCGTGATGATAAAAGCGCGACAGCGTTAACGCATGAGAAATACTCTGGTATTAAGCAGCTTCAAAGTGAAATGAAAAAAAACAGAGGGATTATTGAGCTGGAAGTTGACGTATCATTTCCGGAAGACGTTACTGAAGTATTTCGTTAAT
>JAHRVS010000162.1 GCA_019090565.1 Gammaproteobacteria bacterium | reverse complement strand
TTACCAAGGGAATATTCGCGAGCTGCGCAACATCTTGACTCGCGCCACCGTATTGGCAAACACCAACATCATAGATTGCCACGTGCTTGATAAGTGTTTCAAAATAAACACACACAAAGAGATCAAAGACCTCAACCTTAAAAGCAACGAACGGCTCTATTTATCCCAACTATTGGAAAAACACCACCAAGACAAGGAGAAAGTCGCACAAATTGCAGGAATCAGTGTACGCTCGCTGTATCGAAAACTTTCAGAATAGACGCTTCAAGTCATGAAAAAAATCATTTCCACCTCAATCTTTTCGGTCTTATTCCTATGTTTAAATGCCTGCTCTCAGTCTCCTGCAGACATTCAGCTCCCTCAGGGGTTTAAGCTCAACATTTACGCAGACAATGTTCCCGGCGCGAGACAGATGGCACAAGGGGACAGAGGCACAATTTTTGTTGGCTCAAAAAAAAGTGGTCGCGTTTATGCGCTGGTTGATTCAAACAACGATGGCAAAGCAGATCAAAGAATTATCATAAAAAACAAACTGTCTCTGCCAACAGGTATCGCTTTTTTTCAAGGCGATCTTTTCGTGTCTGGGCCGGATAAAATCCTTCGCTATTCAGAAATTGAAAATGAACTCGCTGATATCTCCACCCCCACTGTTGTCATCGATAAACTTCCGTTAGAAACACATCACGGTATGCGAACACTGGAATTCGGGCCTGACAATATGCTGTACACCGCAATAGGAATGCCCTGTAATATTTGCTCGCTGCAAAACCCTATTATGGGCTCTCTATTACGAATTAACCCAGTCAGTGGTGACTACTCTATTTACGCATCAGGCATCCGTAATAGCGCAGGGCTCGCTTGGCAAAAAGAAACTGGGCGTCTCTGGTTTACGGACAATGGCCGCGATTGGCTGGGTGACGATTTACCGCCTGATGAAATAAATAGTACTTCGACAGCAGGACAGCACTTTGGCTTCCCTTATGTTTACGGTAACAACTCACCGGAAGCAGACTATTTTTCTAAACGACCAGAACAACTCACCTTTACGCCCCCTTCCGTACTCCTACAGGCCCACACGGCACCGCTTGGTTTGGCATTTTATTTCGGCAGTCAGTTCCCCGTTGAATACAAAGGCAGCCTGTTCGTCGCACAGCACGGCTCTTGGAACCGCAGCGCCAAAGTGGGCTACCGCGTCATAAATATTCGCCTGAAAAACAATAAGCCTGTGTCACAAATTGTCTTTGCTGAGGGCTGGCTAAAAAGCCCATTTGCAGGTGGCCGACCTGTGGACATTCTCACCCTAAAAGATGGCACAATACTCATATCGGATGATAAAGCCGGTAAGGTCTACCGTATAAGCTATCAACCTAAAAATAACAATTAAAAGGACAATCCAATGCCCATCTTACACTCCCGCACTACTTACGTTAGCACGCTTACCATCAACCGCCCGCCAGCTAATACCATGACGCAAGAAGCATTTGAAAAACTGTCGACCCTACTTGATGAACTCAAATCCGACAACCGCACCAGGGTCATTGTCATTACCGGGCAAGGAGAAAAGGGGTTTTCAGCGGGCTTCGATTTAAGCGAAGCCGCCAACAGCGGCACTGTGCACCAGCTTGCTCAGCAAGTCTGCAGCCAGATAGAAACCTACCCAAAACCAGTTATCGCCGCCATAAATGGGTATGCCATGGGCGGAGGGTGTGAAATTGCCATGAGTTGCCACATCCGCTTTATGATCAACCAGCCTAAGGCCCTTATTGGTTTACCCGAAAGCAATTTAGGCGTACTCCCCGTATGGGGGGGAACACAGCGACTTCCAAAACTAGTTGGGAAAGCCAAAGCCATAGAGATGATGGTCTTTAGTCAAAAAATAACCGCAGAAGAAGCACTCCGTATTGGGTTAGTTGACCATGTTCACGATGCCTCTAACTATCACCAAGCACTTGCCGACTACACCAAAAACTTTGCAAAACGACCACCTCTTGCGGTATCAGCCATTTTAGCGTCGATAAATGCTGGTGAAGAAAATGGGCTTGATGCTGGCTTGCAAACTGAGCTAAACGAAGTTGTTAAGCTCGGCGCGAGCAAAGACGCAATGGAAGGAATTCAGGCTTTTTTTCAAAAACGGGAACCTGTTTTTGAAGGCGGGTAACAGGCCCTTATGCTGCGCTATCGTTACGCATGGACGCCTCTAAAATAGTGTTTTTTTAGTTAGTAAAAGGAAGTCTCGCAGGTCGAGCCAAAGCGTATATGAGGATTCGAACACTAAAATGACGCACTAGCACATAAAATATGCATTTTCATAGGTGCCCTCATACCTTTGCTTTCACTTCTAGCCACTGTATCGTAAGGCAAAGCATCGTAACGATAAGTAATATTCTCTTGCAAAGGCTTAATCTAAAACAACAAGTTTCCACTTATTTGTCTTTGAACTTGCTTCCATTCACCTATAGACTTGAAAGCTGTTGTTTTAATTACACTCACTCAATGCCTGCGTTCAGCACATCGGAAAGTGTTCAACACGCCTGAAAGGACCGTACCTTAACGACTCTTAGGCTGAACCTGTTCCAATTAACCCTTTTCATATAGGTCTTTTCTTGAAAAAATATTTCGCCACCCAACTGCCTGCATTTTTTCTAGCGTGCTCCTGCTTAACCGCCCCCCTTGTCTCACAGGCATACGAGCTATCTTTTGCCCCTCCCAAGACCCCTTACCTTGGCATTGAGAGCGCCTACAACACGATTAAAAGCGGTCAAGCTGAGTACAACCCCCTTTCTGCAAAACTACGCATTGGTATGTTTTTTTATACCAACATAGCTTTGGAGCTGTCCTATAGCGGCGGTTTAAAATCAGACACAACAGAGAGCGGGTCAGAAATTGATCTAAAGTCTGCAGCGGGCCTGTTTTTGCGGATTCAATCACCCATACAGCAGGGCATGCGGGTATACGTATACGGGGGCTACAACACCCTCACTGTGTCCGAAACGCCAGTCAGTGGCAATGCATTAGAAGAAAGTTATGATGCCGTCGCTTGGGGAGCGGGCCTAGAAGAGCACTTCAAAAAGTGGAATAACCTTGTATTCTTTGGTGAGTATGGCCGCCCTTATGACGACGAGTTTCGAATTTCTCACTATAGCCTCGGAGCCAGATACCAGTACTAGCAGCCACTGAGCCAAAAACCTAACAATTATTCAACCTGTTATTAGAATTCGCTGCGTCGGGCTGAACTGGAGGCAAAACCAAGCAAAAAAGCGACGCTTACATTCAGTATGTGCGTCACTTAAGCCTGATTTTAACGCTGTAGCAGCCTAGCCTGTGGGTTCCAGCAATCTGTTAGCTGGTCAGCTTTAAAGCTCAACCTCAGTGCTCTCACCCGCCAACACATCAATGTTTGTTACGCTTTGAAATACCAGTTCATCATTCACGTCGGCAGAATCCTCACCACAAGCAAAGGCAATGGTGTATTTACCTGCCGGCACAAAACCAAAGGTGAAGGAGGCGTCACCTGCATCAGGCGAAACTGACACCGACATAAACGGCTCAATAGCATCGGCATCCGTTAGAGAGGCTTCAGGTGCCTCGCTATCAATATCATCCAGAGCGTCAACATCGCTCCCTTCAAAAACATACACTGCGGTATCGCTAACGCAGCTAGCCAGCAAGGTGCTGTCTACGCTGCCAGTCACGACTCCAACTGCCTCGTTCTCAACCAACCTTAAAACCGGCTTTAATTTGTAAAACACCTCGCCTAAAACACCATCTTTGGTAAAAGGTCCCAATACAGAGTGACGCAAATCAAAATCAATCGTGTAGTACGCAACACCATCAGCAGGAATAGTAAAAGGGGTATTCAGCTTTAAACCGGAGGTATCTCCACTGGGAATCTCCAACTCATACTCGCTGCCATTAATGGTAATACTCGCGGTAGCAATATGAAAACGCATCCACTCGTAATCGCCAGATGGCAGCACTGGGTTATCATCGGCATCATCCGCCGTATTTATAAGCAATTCACTGGCACCGCCGGTGTAGTCCAAGAGGTTAAGCGTGGTACTTTCTAAATCCTGGAGTTGCTTTGGGCTGCCATCTATAGGCTTTATCGTTACCTGGTCAAACGTTATCGTAACGGCCTCAGCCATATCAATCGGCGCATCAGTAATACTGAGGTTTATATCCCCCTGCGCGGCTGTTCCAAAATCAGCACCATCTCCTCCGCATGCAGCCAGTGACAGTAGCGCAGAACAAAAAACGGCCTTGTTCGTATTTCTCATATATTCAACTCCACAGCAATTAACCACTGATCAATAATCAATCGCCATCATACAGCTATCTACGCATTGAGCAACCGAGCGCCCCAAAAACTGCCCATTGATCCATAAAAATGATAAAGAGATCCCCTTGCTAGGCCCTCAGCTCCACATTGGATAACGGCAGCTCTCTAATACGCTTGCCAGTAAGGGCAAATACTGCATTTGAAACAGCAGGCGCTATAGGTGGCGTCCCCGGCTCACCGGCACCAGAGGGCGACTCAGTACTATCAATAATAAGTACATCAATTTCAGGCGTCTCATTCATTCGCAACAAGGGGTAATCGTGAAAATTCGACTGCGAAACCCCACCACTTTTAATGGTTATCTCTCCTTTAAGCGCAGCAGTTAAACCAAAAATAATGCCACCTTCCATTTGCGCTTTAACAATATCTGGGTTCACCACCTGCCCACAGTCAATGACACAAAACACCTTGTGCACCCGAGGCCCCCCTCTTTTATCCAGAGATACCTCTGCCACCTGCGCCACATAACTGCCAAAAGATGCATGTTGCGCCACGCCTCTCGCTCGCCCCTTCGGCAAAGGCTCACCCCAGGAGGATAACTTCGCAACCTCAGTAAGAACCCGTCTATTTCGAGAGTGCTTCGGCAGCAAATCCAGTCGATACTGCAAGGGATCCTTGTTTGACAAATGAGCCAGCTCATCCAAGAAACTCTCTACCATAAACGCCGTATGTGAATGCCCAACCGAACGCCAAAACCCCAAGGGTACGGGGAAATTAAACTTAACCCGCTCTACCCGTTGATGGGGGATTTTATAGGGTGTCTTTACGCCACCTTCAGTAGAAACCGGCTCATCAATATTTCGCAACAGCATAGCCCCCAGGTCGCCGCCCAAATCTTTCACCGCGCTCGGTACCCACTGGGGAAATGCGCCGGCGAAAACGCCATCATCCAGTGAGTCGGCAACAACTGACGTGTTAACCATCCTATGAAACCAAGCCGTAGGAAGCCCGTTTTCTCCCAAACCGGCCTTTAGAAGGCTCACCGCAGGAGGGCGATAATAGTCATGCGCCATATCATCCTCCCGTGACCAGACGACTTTGACGGGCTTTCCGATGGCTTTCGAAGCCTCAACCGCTTCCACAACAAAGTCTTGTTTGGCACGCCGGCCAAATCCACCGCCCAAATACGTGGTGTTAACGGTAACTTGATT
>JAHRVS010000161.1 GCA_019090565.1 Gammaproteobacteria bacterium | reverse complement strand
GGGGAGCTTGCAACAGCAAGATCGGTATAAACCGAAGAACTATATTCAAATACGGCCGCCAAGTTGTATTCGTCTTCAACCAGGTCGAGGGAAATACTCACCTCCTCCTCACCAGGAACAAGGGCCTTTGAAGCAAGCACTTGCCCGCCATTGTAGATCACCAGGCTAAACGTACCGTCACCAGGCAAATCCGATGCCGCAAGCGCCATAGGGATTTGCACCGTTTGTGTTAAGGGTGTTTCGTTCACCTCCGTGTCACTGCACGCTTGCAAAAACAATGCTGAAGACAACAGCCCATATTGAAACGATTTTAATTTAATCATTGTTTGATTCCACTTCAGCTGGCTCAGCTTCGCCCTGCCAGCAATCCATATTAATACGACTCCAAAGAGATACGTCTTTGGAAATTAATTATTACCACCTTGCTCGATAGCAAGTCAGTCCCGCACAAAAATGCCGATGTGTAAGGCGTCCACAAGTTCTTGGTGTATGCAGATTTTGCAAGCGCCTAAGCGGGTGATATAACTAGTTGTGTAAAGCGCATTTTTAGACGGCCGCCTCGGTACAATAACAGAGAGGCTGCTCGTCATGCACTCTGCTAGGGGGTAGGAGCAGTAATCACAATAGCTCCATTGTCAAAGCTCCGAGCATCGGCTGAAGAACCTCCACCGCCACCACCGCTGCCACTCCCGCCTGCAATTGCACCCACTGCAAGAGCGCCAACGCCTATCCATACCCATTTACTGATTTTGCTTTTCTCTTCTCTTTCGCTTAAGCCAGCGATGCCATCTGCCCCCTTAATATTGCCATAGGGAGAGACGCTGACTGTTAACGGTGAAAAGCTGTGACCATGTAAAAAAGTATTTCCCGCTGCATCAGCTGCCTGAATATAATACTCAACGCCAGGCGCTGTCACGACTGGAACATTAGCGGCATAAGTTTTTGACCCAATTTCTGCAACCATTTTTATCGATGTGAATTTTTCCCCACCTTTGGCTCGGTAATACAGCAACACACTCTTTACACCAACGTTGTCAGAGACTTTTGCAGTAATTTTAAGCTTTCCGCCCGGAGCAATGCTCCCAGAAATAGGAGGATGATCAATAGCGGGGGCAGCTAGGTCAGCAAAGGAGGCCCCCTGCTGACCCGCCGCATGCGCAGTTAAAAATGGAAATAAAATCAGGGACTGCGTGATCAGGACGACCAGTGACATACGGAACTTCTTCATTTTAAACTTTCCTGTTCAAAAACCTGTTCAAAAACAGGGTGCGTGAAAAAAAATTTATCGCTTAGCGAAGCGTCGCTATTTACGATGGAAGGTAGTGTACAAAATACACACAAAGTGTCAAGCAGGAAATTAAGCCATGGGGGGGGGCAGGGGCTTTCTAATAACGTATTCTAGGCATTCAGTTCATCCTTAGATTGCAACAAATTAAAACGTTGCATACCCCTCGTCAACGCTAAAACATAAGGGTTCCTAGGAAGAAATCACCTTAAAAATACCAAAAAATTCATTATTCATACACGCGAGCTCCCGCCACAACGCCAGGCTTCAGTGGCAAGATAGTCATCACCAGTGCATTTTCAACACACCTCTCCTATCACGCTTAGCAAAGACTTCAAATTTGCTCCAGTCCCCTGCTTTAACAAATTTCCCTTTATTGTTAATCAACTCATCTAGCTCCACCTCGACCCGCGCGCTGTTCGAGCGAGCAATATACTCGAATGCTGATATCCGCATATTGATATTCTTATACTGAGAAAAAAGCTGCCCAACAAATTCTGACCGTCCATTCTGGTAGTGACTTAATTTTGAAAGTGTCCCTTTATCACGCGCCTTAAAGGCATTAATAAAGTCGCCAACAATTTTTTCCGCTTGCGCAACCGTTACCTTTTTGATGGCTGCGGACCTAGCTGCGGCCTTTCTCTTTTTAACTTGCTTCCGAGCAAGCGCTTTCGCCGCGCTTTTTTTCTTGGCAATAAGGGCTCTCAGATCATCCGCTTCTTTTAAGCCGGGTTGAATCACATCGACTGCCTTCAAGTACGCCAAAGCGCCCGAAAACTCACGTTTTTCACTTGCAGCATAGGCGAGGTTCAGAGCTTTTTCTTTTAGTTGATCAATACCTTTTAATGCACCAGGGTGGCCTGGCTGCTGCGCCAATAGTTTGCGATAATAAAATAATGCATTGGATTGAGCAGGCTTTGTAAGCCGACCTGCCTGACTTTGAACGCGCGCTTTTTTGATTAAGCGGTCAGCTTCGAATTGCATTTCAAATTTTTCGGACAGCCTACTTTCCAGCTTGCCTGCAGTGACTGAATAAGGCCCTAGTTTTCCTAGTTTAACGAGATAGGCCTGGGATTTCTCGTAATGCTGAGAGTAAAACGCCCTCTGAGCAAGATGTAGCATCTTCACACTCAAACTTGCCAACCCATCTTTTGCTTGCTGGTTGCCGGGGTCAAGGCTCAGTACTTTCTGGTAGTAACTAAACGCATTCCCTTCATCCGGCGCCACATAAGCACCTCTACTAAAACTTCGATCAGCCTCAACGAGCAGGCTTGCCACTTTCTCCTTCGTCGTATCAACCGTTAAAGGAACCGGCTTTACTTCGCTGACTGAGCTGGCGGCTTCCTGCCCCATATTGGCCACAGCAACTATCAAAATCAAGATAAAGCCGGCTAGCATTCCAAAGCCAATTTTAGCCCTCGAACTTGCTCCCTTTATATTTAGGGCAGCATTGCGAACAACATCCCCAGCACTGTCCAAAACACTGCTCACAATATTTGCTTGTGCAGTTACCGGTCGCTCACTGGGTTTTTCTATGCCAAGGGGCTTGACTCTTTGAGAGTCCAGATCATCAAGACGATTTTGAGCGGGTCGGGACATGTCATTATGGGTGCTCCCGCTCTCATAAGTGGCTAACAAACGCTGCCGGCCCAAACTAGATGTGCCAGAGTGGTTCCAGATATGAGGCAAAACGGCGTCTTTATCAACATCTGGTTTATTAACAAGGTAATCAGGCAGTGGCGGCGCAGGAGTTTTACCTAGCAGCATGTCCGCCCACTCTAGAATATTGGCAGGCCTATCTTCTATTTTAAACAACAATGCCTTGTCAACGGCAAGTAGAAAATTTTCGGAGTACTTTCCCTTCGCTATCAAAGAAGCGGGTTGATAGGGGTCAATGCCCTTATCTAGAAAGCACATACCTCGGCTAGATGCATCAATTGGCTTATTACCGGTTATTCCGACATAAATGCTGGCCGCCAAAGAATAGATGTCCGTCCATGGGCCCTGTTGCCCGGAACCTTCGTTATACTGCTCAAATGGTGTAAAACCCAAGGTCACAAGGCTAGTCAGTGCCTGCTTTTCGTTAGGCAAGGTTACACGCGCGGCTCCGAAATCTAACAGCAGGGGGTCACCATTACTGCAAATATAAATATTCGCTGGCTTTATGTCTCGATGAATGAAGCCCACGTTATGGACGAGAATAAGCCCGTCCATAATCGGAATAAAGATATCAAGCAGTTGGGATTCGCTTAATCGCTCACCTTCATCAAACGTGACAGCAAGGTCTTTGCCCTGAACATAGTCCATGACCATGTAGGCGGTGTTATTTTTTGAGAAAACACTCAGAACTCGGACGATATTTGGGTGGGTGAATCTCGCTAGCGTTCGCGCCTCGGCAATAAATTTATCCAAACCCCAGCTGAAAAGCTCACCCTCTTCTCCCGTTCGTGGCTGCACTTTGCTATCCGTTTCTCTGGTAGCAAAATCCTTAGGCATGAACTCCTTAATCGCCACTTCACGGTCTAAATTGGCATCATAGGCTAGGTAGGTGATACCGAAACCACCTCGCCCAATGACACCTCGTATTTCATACCAATGAAGTTTATACCCGCTTTCGAGGGGTTTACCGCCAACACTTGATTCCATCAATACTGCGTTCACTATATCCTTCCAATAGACCATTAGCAGGC
>JAHRVS010000160.1 GCA_019090565.1 Gammaproteobacteria bacterium | reverse complement strand
GGGTAGTTATCATCTTGGCGAGGGCGGGTATCACGATAATCATAACGATGCTGCATAACAAAAGCGGCTTCCGCATCATCAAAATGACGAAAATCAATGCCTACTTTTTCAAAACACCACGCCGGTGCACCATCCCCCCCGCTCATACGACTCCAAACATCTTGATGGAAATCAACATAGATGTAAAAGCCGTACTCACCCGCCTTACTACAAAGTTCTGCGAAATAGTCTATGTAGGCCTCATCATACTCACCCGGCCCAGCATGTTCGATGGCCTCCCAAGAGGTCAAAAGACGCAAACAGTTAAACCCCCAATTCGCCAAACGGGAAAAGTGCTCATCCGCCTCGCTAATGGGAAAGGGTCTCCCAATAAAGCTGACTTCACGGTGGTTTGAAAAATCAGAAGGGTAATGGGTGCCGCCATTAGGAAAGGGTAATTTACAATCGCCACCAAGGTTCACTCCACGCAAAATGACTTGGCGACCCAAGTCATCGACGAACCGGTCACCCTCTATTTTTAATTTTGCTAGCGTCATGCCGCCCTACTCCTGTAAAACTGAACGATGGGCAACCTTCAAGAAACAAAGGCAGCTCTCAATCAAGAAATTTTTCCAGTATAAAATTAAGATATTGCTGTCCCTTTGCGGTAGGGCCAAAATCCAGCCCATCGTTCCACATCAACCCTTCACCCACAAGTGCTGTCACTTTCTTTTCAACAGTCGAGAATGAAAGCCCTGTTCGGGATGCAAATATTTTGTGGCTAGTGCCCTCTGACAACCTTAAGGCGTTGAGCATAAACTCAAAGCCCATATCATTTTTCGTAATAGGCTTAACACCTGAGCAATATACCTTATTCGGATCAAGATAATCAGCAGGATTCCGAGTCTTCCAATAACGTTCGACGGTAAATGGGGCAAGCTTGGTCACTTTACCGTGGGCACCCGGTCCAATTGCGAGGTAATCGCCAAACTGCCAGTAATTCAAGTTATGCCGTGAAGTAAAACCGGCCTGTGAATAAGCAGATATCTCATAGTTCTTATACCCTGCTTCATCTAGGCGGGCTTTTCCCGCTACTTGCATATCCCAAATATAGTCATCATCAGGCAGGACTGGTCGGCTTTTAAAAAAATAGGTGTTTGGTTCAACAGTCAGCTGATACCAGGAAATATGGCGCGGCTTGAGCGCAATGGCTTGATTCAAATCATCCATAGCAGATGCGATATTTTGATCTGTTAAGCCAAACATCAGGTCAATATTTAAGTTATCAAAACCCACCCTTTGCGCTAGCTCAACGGCCCTTTGTGCCTCAAACCCTGAATGAATCCGCCCTAAGTTTGTCAGATGTTGCTCCGAAAAAGACTGCACGCCAATGGATAGGCGATTTACCCCCACCTCACGAAAATCAGAGAACTTACCTTGCTCGAAAGTTCCAGGGTTCGCTTCAAGCGTAATTTCTATATCAGAAGCGAATACAACTTTGTCCGATAACGCCGCAAATAACTGCCGATAGAAATCCGCTGAGAGGAGACTTGGGGTGCCACCGCCAATAAAAATTGACGTCAGTACGCGCCCTTGTGCTCGGGGCAGCTCTTCCTCGAAATCTTCCAACAGAGCATGTAAAAATGCCTGTTCAGGAATGTCACCACGAGACTCATGAGAGTTAAAATCGCAATAGGGACACTTTTTCACACACCAAGGCGTATGAATATACAAAGAAAGAGGGGGCAGGCCCATTAAAACTGCGCTCCTTTAATCATAAGCCCTACTTTTGGTGGCGCGATACTGCTCAACAAATGCCGCAAGCGCTTTGCCGCGGTGGCTCGTCGCGATTTTTTCCGTCAGTGCTAAATTTGCAGCCGTACAGTTCTTTTCAGGCAAGTAAAAGACGGGATCATACCCAAAACCTTCGTTGCCAGATGAGGTCGCGGCGATCACGCCATCCCATTGCCCTGTGGAAACCAATGGCGTGGGGTCATCGGGAAATTGTACGTAGACAATGGCGCAATAGAAATAGGCAGCCCTGTCTACATTGGGTAGCTTCGCCAGTTCATTAAGCAGTTTCTGCAGATTTGCTTGATCAGAAGCGCCTACCCCCGCGTACCTCGCTGAAAATATTCCTGGCTGCCCCCCCAGCGCAGGAACAACGATTCCAGAATCATCAGCGATGGCAGGCAGCTTCGTTTGACGAGAAGCATTACGGGCTTTAATCAGTGCATTTTCTACAAAACTCAAGCCGTCTTCCACCGCCTCGGACACATTTAGGTCTGTCTGAGAGACTAGTTCAGCACCAAATTCATCCAGCTTGGCACGGATCTCACGAATTTTTCCTTGGTTTCCACTGGCAACAACGATTTTTTTCATAGAAGGGTATCCGCAACAGTTTAAGTAAAACCGCCGTTTTAAAGAGATCAACAGGAAGGCAAGTATAACAAGGAAAGCACTTAGCAGAAGAGAGGGCTGAGACGCATGCAACAAGATTAGACAAGAGAGAGCTGCGAGGTGATCTGAACGGGTGGGCGCCTCTCGAAAAACTGGGTGCCCATATTAAAGGGCACCTACATAAAAAAACTCTAGGTAAAGGGGCAGCTGAGTCCAGAGTAGATGAACTCAGGCAAATGACATGCTGGCGTTACAGGCGCAATCGCCAGCATTGGGCTTAGTCGGCGTAAAACTTCTTTTGAAACTTAACCTTATAAGGTGCTTTATTTGGATCGGGTTGAACATTCACCTCAAAGGTCAACATTTCTTCGTTATTAAAACGAAATGAACCCAAGTAGTAGATGGAGTCCCCTTCACGAATTTCTTTGAATGACACTTTCTGCCTTTGCCCAAGTAGGTTTCGAGTGGTGCCACTAACAATGGCGGTGTGCGCTTTTGATTTATCGCCCGTTCCTTTGTCCATTACCGCTATATTTATCACACCTTGAAAGCGACTACGCACAAGCTGGTAGTGGGAAGATATCTCTGGCTTTAACACCG
>JAHRVS010000159.1 GCA_019090565.1 Gammaproteobacteria bacterium | reverse complement strand
CTTAATTTGCGTGTTTACATCACTGGTGGCGGCTGCGCGGGCTTCTCCTATGGCTTTAAGTTTGACGAAGCTGCAAACGAAGAAGACACTGTTGTAGAGCGTGATGGGGTTAAAATGCTGGTGGACTCACTGAGCATTCAATACTTGATGGGCGCCACCGTTGATTATAGCGAGGGCTTACAGGGCGCACGCTTTACCGTCGACAACCCAGGCGCAACATCTACCTGTGGCTGCGGCTCTTCTTTTTCAGTTTAAACGCACTTTTTTGTGCTTAGCCGGGAGGGTAGATGCCTCCTAAAACAGTGTCCCTCTGCGCACCCGTCACGCCGCGGCAACTTCCTGTCAACGAGGCGAGTGTTCGGTGTGCGAGCCATGCAAATGCCGCGGCTTCCACCGCATCAACGTCTATGCCTAATTTTTTGGTAGTGCCAAGAGAATAGTTTTTCAGCAAGTCCGTGAGCCGCCCTGCGAGAAACTGGTTTTTACTACCCCCTCCGCAAAGCAATACCTCGCTCCCGCTGCTTAAGTGCCGGCAAACGGCATCGCCAATGCTTCTTGCCGTCAGCTCGCAAAGTGTTCGCTGCACATCCTCGGTCGGCAGCGCGGGATGCTTGCAGAGTACGGACTCGAGCCAGGTCGGGCTGAATTCTTCGCGGCCGGTGCTTTTGGGAGGGCGCCGAGAAAAATACCCATGAGTGAGAAATTCTTCCAGCAGATGCGCATTGAGCTGTCCGCTGCGGGCCCAGTCACCATTATTATCAAAGGCCTTGTTCAAGTGTTTGTGAATCCAATAGTCCATCAAGGTATTGCCTGGTCCAGTATCGAAACCCGACAAGTTCTGACTCGCCCCGTCACACAGACAGCTAAGGTTCGCAATTCCGCCAATGTTGAGAATACCCCGAGAGAAACCTTTGTCATAAAATTGATATTGATGAAACGCTGGAACAAGCGGAGCACCTTGTCCTCCCGCCGCCATATCTTTGGCGCGAAAGTCAGCCACAGTGGTAATGCCCGTTTGGTAAGCAATGACACTGGGGTTGCCGATCTGTAGCGTAAAGGGGTGAGAGGCATTAGGGCGATGACGAATAGTTTGGCCGTGGCTGCCAATTCCATAAATCGCGCTGGCAGCTAGACCCTCTTTGTTCATGAGCGACAACGCAGCATCAGCAAAGAGAATGCCCAGGCATTGATCTAGCTCCCCTGCGCGATCTATCTCATTGTTTCCTGGTTGGCAGAGCCCCGAAATAGCCACTTGGACAGAAGAAGGGATCGCATGCTCGTAAAAAGCGAGCACACTGGCCTTGTCGTCTTTAAAGGAAACCAAGGCCGTATCGATTGCATCAATGCTGGTCCCAGACATTAGTCCAATATAAAGTTTCTCAGAGTTCATTCAGGGCAATGTTACGCTGAGAGGCGTAGTTTAATAGCTGCTGCCTAAGAGTGTCTGTCTGAGCAAGAAAGCGCTGTTTATCTTCGCCCTTTAGCGGAACCGCGCGGGGCAATTTGACGGTTAAAGGGTTTCTGTGCACCCCGTTTATTCTGAATTCATAGTGCAGGTGGGGGCCCGTGGCCATGCCTGTGCTACCCACATAGCCAATCACCTGGCCTTGGCGCACCCGTTTACCCGCGCGGATGCCGCGAGCGTAACCGTTTAAGTGGGCATAAAGAGTGGTGTATCTTTGGCCATGTTTCACGACGACGGTCTTGCCGTAGCCTCCTTTGCGGCCAGCGAGAACAATTTTGCCATCCCCTGTTGCTTTAATGGGCGTGCCCCGTGAGGCGGCATAATCAACCCCTTTGTGTGCGCGAATAGTATGCATGATGGGGTGTTTACGGCGAAGGTTGAAGCGAGAGCTAACGCGAGCAAAGTCAACCGGTGATCGAGTGAACTCCTTTCTGACGCTCGAACCATTCTCTGTAAAATAAGCGCCCTCTCCTTCGCTCTTTTCGTAGTAGATAGCAGAAAAGCGTTTGCCCCGACTGAAAAAATTGGCAGCAAGAATGTTGCCATTTTTTTGCTTCTTTCCGTCCAAGTATAAATCTTCGTAAACAATATCAAAGCTATCTCCGCCGCGAATATCCAAAGAAAAGTCGATATCCCAACCAAATAGTGTGGCGAGCTCCATTATCAAGTTGTCGTCCATGCCGGCATCTTTCGCGTCGAGAAATAGCGACTGCTGAATGGTTACTTGAGCGCGCTGAGTTCTTACCTCGTATTTTCGTGTCTGGTCTTCAAACTGATAGGTGTTATTGTTTAGATCCTTTGTAATAAGAAGGGTCTCTGTAAGACTTTTTTTATAGCGAAGCTGCTGTAATTTATTGTCAGCATCAATGTTAAATTCAATGCTTTGACCAGGGTGAATGCGAGTGAGTTGTTTGCCTTTTTGGCCGGCATGAGTAATGGCGTGAAGCTCTGCTGCGCTCAAGCCAACACTTGAGAAGAGGGTTGATAAGCTGTCGCCGTTGCGGATGGCTTTGCTGAGCCAAACTATGTTCGCAACAGCCTCTTTCGCAGGGGTTTCTGCGTCACTGAGGGCGCTGTTAGGGATAGCCTCAATGGGCGTAGAGTCATGTGAAGCGGGGGCGACAAGAAAGTCCTGGCTTGGTGCGCTCACGCTCCCAGCGTAAGAGGGCTCCTGAAAGAGGCTGTCGTCCTTAACCGAAGCGGTGCTAGGAACCAGCGAAATCACCGCCATGCCACCAAGCAATAAAAACAACATTAAATGGATGTGTTTACGAGGAAAGTGACGAATGAATCGAAACATTTTCACCATGCTTATGACCGTTAGAGTAGTTTGATTGTGCAATAATACTAATTATAGGAAACAAACCTAAAATTAAGTAGTTAAATGGCATCCGGTTGTCGGGTAATGAGAAGCTCATCAACATTAGCCACTAATGATATACTACAAGCCTTTTAAATGTATGGGTTATGTAAGACCAGATTGAGAGGTGGAGAGTGGGTTTAGATGAGACGCTAGATATTATAAAACGTGGTGTCGATGAGCTTTTGCTCGAAGACGAACTAGTAGAACTGCTAAAAATGGGCCGTCCGTTAAGGATAAAAGCCGGCTTTGATCCTACGGCTCCAGATTTGCATCTGGGGCATACGGTACTGCTGAATAAGCTGAAGCAGCTCCAAGATCTTGGTCATGAGATTTTATTTTTAATCGGTGATTTTACGGGCATGATTGGTGATCCCACCGGTAAATCTACCACGCGCCCGCCGCTTACCAGTGAGCAGGTAAAGGAAAACGCCAAAAGCTACCAAGAGCAAGTGTTTAAAATTCTAGATAAAGATAGAACTCAGGTGGTATTCAATAGTCACTGGATGGGCGAGATGAGCGCGGCCGAAATGGTGCAGCTGGCGTCTCGGCAAACGGTTGCACGCATGCTTGAGCGAGATGATTTCACCAAGCGCTATCAAGGAGGGAAGCCCATTGCGATTCATGAGTTCCTGTACCCGTTGGTGCAAGGGTGGGATTCAGTGGCATTAAAAGCGGATGTGGAATTAGGCGGCACAGATCAAAAGTTTAATTTGTTGATGGGGCGAGAGCTGCAGAAACAAGAGGGTCAGCGACCCCAGGTTGTCATCACCATGCCAATACTGGAAGGTCTCGATGGCGTGCAAAAGATGTCAAAATCGCTTGGCAACTATGTTGGGATTAATGATGAGCCGGCGGAAATACTGGGCAAGCTCATGTCTATCTCCGATGACTTGATGTGGCGCTATTACGAGCTTCTGAGTTTCCGTAGCATTATAGAAATAAAGGCGCTGAAGCAGCGTATTGCTGACGGCGAGAACCCAAGGGATATTAAAATGCTTTTGGCTGATGAGTTGATTGAGCGTTTTCATGGCTCAGATGCTTTGGCTCAGGCTCGTCAGGGAGCGGGCAATAAGTTTAAGGCGGGAGACTTGCCAGAAGATATGCCGGAGCTGGAGCTTGTCGCTCAGGAAGATGAGGGGGTGCCTCTGCCTAGCCTTCTAAAAGAGGCAGGTTTAGCAAAGAGCACATCCGAAGCGCGACAGCGAATAAAGCAGGGCGCGGTACGCCTGAATGGCGCAGAGGTGCTGGGTATGGATTACATGGCTTTGCGCGGTAGCAAAGAAGTGTATCAAGTCGGAAAAAAACGCTTCGTTCGCGTAAAAGTAAGCTAGTCTTTAATTCCTGTTGAGCATTTTTGAAAAACCGCCATTTTATTCTTGACGGTCTTTCAGTAAAACAGCATAATTCGCGCCCTTCTTGAGAGAGAGGGGTGGGATTCGAAAGAGCCGGTCGATGAGTTCTGAAATGACTTGTTGACAGGGAGTTCCATAGGCGTATAATTCGCCGCCTCCTTTGATGAAAAGGGGGCAGGAATCCTTCGGGATTGATCGACAAGTTCTTGAATTACCGAAAAGAATTTGTTGACATATAGTTTTAAGGGTGTATAATTTGCACCTCGGTTTTGAGCCGAAACGTTCTTTAACAAGTTAATCAAGTAGATCGTGTGGGCGCTTACATTAG
>JAHRVS010000158.1 GCA_019090565.1 Gammaproteobacteria bacterium | reverse complement strand
TCTCCCGGCGCTTCAAATCGCAAAGCCGCTTCGCAGGCGTTCCAGCCAGCCTCGCCATGCACAAGCAGGCCGTCTAACTGGGCATCAATGCGCGCCTCAAGCTCGATAAGTTTCGCTAGCGTATAATTGGGGCCACGAAGCGCTTGATCATGCAAGATCCAGAAAAACGCGGCGTTTTCTGCCATTTTTATCGGAATCCGGTCATAAAAATTCATCGGCGCCCTCGATGTTTTTGACTAAGATAATTCACATCAATTTGTTCGATGTTTAACATCTCTTTGTCACATTGCATGCTGGCCTGCCAGATGATTGAGAACCGGTTTTCATCAGGTTCTATCAGGACGGTTTGCATCGACACGGGTGGCTTTTCTTTTCGGTTATTGATGTGAACAAGCACTTCCAATGGATTAATCGGCAGCTGAAAATTCAGCTCCCCTGCTGGGCTTACGTTGTTAATTGTTACCGGCTCACCTCCGATTAGGTGTTGATCGGCAATAAGGGTCTGGTGGGCCGCATGAAAGAAACGCTTATCGAAATCTTTCGGCAGGTAAGGGGCTGTGATTGTTTTCCAGGTATCGTCGTAGGTGCCTGCGTACTGCACTCTGGGTTGCCATGACGGGGCGATAAATCCAAAGCAAACAGGGCTGGGTTGGTCGCGACTGGTGGAAATCAGTTGCTTTGGGTTTTCCAAATTAGGCAGTCGAAGCCCGTCTATTTCTTCCCCTCGGCGTTTCCCAATAAACCCTTTACCAACAGGGTTGCAGGCTTCACTCAATGTAAGGGTTTCGCCTTGCTCTTGGCTGGTATGTGTTCCACCGTAAGCATTTTCGTAAATGAGGGGCATTGTTTCAAAAGGGTGTGCGCGACTGATGCTACCACCCTGCCACTCACGGTCGCCAAAAACTGTTAGCGCTGATTTTTGCCTGGCAACCTGTATCGACACATCAAGGCTATGTGCTGGCACGCGATTTTTTGCTTGCGCGCTGCCAATAAGAATTATATCTGTTGAGGGTTTACCGAGTTGTATATCCGAGACATATTTAATGCTCGATTCATTGGGTTCGCCCCAATATACATCACCCTGAAAAGGGGGGATTTGTGTTTCGAGTAATTTTACGGTGGGCAGGATTTCAAAACTGGCTTTTAAAATAACGTAAAGGCTATCAATGCCATTTTCGTTAGGAAGAAAAGCCATCGCCGGCGAAATGGCGGTATTATTCTTTAACTGCAACATGGGAACCACTACTTCTATAAGACAACAACTTACCTGCTTGCCACTACTTTGTTATCAGGGTTCCTCAAAAATATACGTCTCACGCGATGGCTGCGTTAGCGCCGTGCTCAAATCATCGTGTATACCTTACTACACGTCAGTTCGACCTGCGGGGCTTCCTTGCTCTCACATAAAAGTTAATATTCTTAAAAGTACCCATCAGTTTATTTGAACGGAGCCACCCAAAATTCGCTGCGTGCCCGTTGACCGGCTAGAGATATAAGTACCTCTTAAATATATCGCGCCGTCTTTGCTAAGGGTGATACTTGCTTTGCCGCATTTCAGAGTCAGCGCTTCTTTCGCTTCGATGCAGCGTTCTTTTCCATCAACAACAATGCCGAGGTTTTTTTCTTCCGCTTGCGAGTCTGGCACCGGTATTTGATTCAGCCATGCTTCATCGGGTTCGTGAGCAGGCTTTTTGTTTTCCAGCGCTTCCATCATTTCGCAATGAATAATCCCTACGATAACCGGTTTACTCAGGTCGCCAGCATTAAACAACAGCGCTGCTTCTCTACCGATATTTTTCGTTTCAATCGGAATCGTTGTCAGCGCAAGAACATGCGTTGCACAAGGGTTTTGAGGGTAGTCAACATACACCCCGCTTTGATCCACTTTTTTAATATAACCGATCACCACCTCGCCAGGGGAGATCGCCGGCGAGGCATTTTCTAGAGGCGTTTTTTCGGCATTGGGGCTGTGAGCGTTTATCAATTTACCGCCACCTGGGAGCCAGTTATCACAACATCACCGCCACCTTGAACCGTAATGTTGTTACCTTTTATGGTGATGTCACCGTTACTTTTCATGACGATTTGCGCGCTGCCTGTTTGAAGTGAAATCTCATCGTCGGCCGTTAGCGATATGGTTTTAGCTTGCACTGAATAGTCGTCGGTAACAGTCAGAGTCGATGAACCCCCTACCGTTTCAGAAAGGTCTTTCCCGATGGAGATGGTGACGTTTTCCCCTACGGTAATGCTCTGGTTTTTACCCACATTTTCGGTATGATTATTTCCGACCTTGACGCCTCTATCGACACCGATAACACTGGTTTCGTTGTTGCCAACATCTTTTTCTCTATCGTTACCGATGGTATTAAATTGATCACGCTCAACAGTGGTTGATTGGTCGTTTTCTACGTGGGTGTTGTAGTCTTTTTCTGCGTGCACATACACTTCTTCACTGTCTTTTTTATCTTCAAAGCGTATTTCATTAAAGTTTTGCGGGGTGCCTTCTAATGAGCTTCGGCTTTTAATGCCACTTTGTGTTTTATTGGCGGGTAGCTCATAGGGGGGCATGTTGTCATAGTTATAAACGCGCCCGGTAATGAGCGGCCTGTCTGGGTCCCCTTCCAAAAAGTCGACAATGACTTCTTGCCCAATACGTGGGTGATGAACCCCTCCCCAGTTACTCCCTGCCCAGATATGAGCAACGCGAATCCAGCATGAGCTGTTTTCATTTGCTTCGCCATAACGATCCCAGTGAAACTGTACTTTTACCCGGCCATATTCATCGATATGAATTTCTTCTTCTGGCGGGCCGACAACAATGGCGGTTTGAATACCCCGCACGGTGGGCTTTTTGGTGTTTCGAGCAGTGCGAAATGCTTGCTCCGCACCGATGACTCCGATGCTTGTGCTAAAAGTGGCGTCACTGCCACCTTCAAACTTCGATTCATATTCTTGAGGGCCCAATTTGTACGAGGCACTGGAGATCAAGTATTGCCTGTTTTGATCTTCTCGCAGAAAATGATTCGTCAGTGTAAACACGCTGCCTGCAAAGAGACCGGCTACATCACCATTGCCTTGCGCTGTTTCATATTGCGCCTGTAACTCTTCGATTCGGTTGCGTGCGTAGTGCTCGCCATCGGTATGTTCAAAATATTCACCGGGATAGGGGTAGTCATAGATTTCGTAGCTGTCTCGCCCGTGTTCCCGCGGAATCGTCGCATTGACATGCTCCACCGGGACCCCCGCATTGGCGAGAAAGTTCGCTTTCGGTCTTTTGAAATCATACCCGTTCAGTGCGTAGGCGCCGGGCTGTATATGCTGGCTTAACGTCCATGAGTTCAGATGGTCTCGCTCACACCGTGAGTTTTCTTGAGCCGGATAATAAGGAACTTCTTCGTAACCGGGCACCATTTCGTGAGCACTCGCGGAGTCGGCCAGCACCAGGTTGTGCTTCCCGTCTTCGTGCTCAAAGTAGTAGTAAATACCTTCTTGCTCCATAAGGCGACTAATGAAGCTAAAATCGGTTTCTCGGTACTGAACGCAGTATGCCCACTCGCGGTACTCGCCAACGAGGGACTCTCTGAAAATACTGAAACCGTGGTCGCTGAACACATCTTTAATAATGTCTGGGACAGTTCTGTTTTGGAAAATACGGCTGTCTGTTGTGCGCGTTAAGAACCAGAGCCACGGAACGAGCTTGGCTCGGTATAAAGCAAGATCACCGTGACTTCCGGCCTGGGTGAAGCTGCTGACAATACCATTAAAATAGCGATTTTCTTTATCAGGTCGCTCGTATTTCACTGTCATACTTTGGCCAAGCATTTCCTGAAAGTCTATTTCAGGGTTTGGGCTCAGCAGGTCTAGATCAAACGCAAAGAGGCCACCCAATTTTTCCTCGGCTTCCATGCGGTAAAACAACAGAACGTCGTCTTCTAAAGATGTTTTAACTGAAATAATTCTATTAATTTGCGTTGCTTTCAATCGTGACATTAACTTCTCTTGGCTTCCATTCAGTAACGACGTGGTTAAATTCAGCGACAAAGCCCTATTAGAATCAGCAACAAAGCCTTTGAAAGGCGCTTCTAATTAATTCCGAGCGAAGTAGACTTGTATTCAGAATATACAGGTTTGGAAAGAAAAGATCACGTAACAACCTTTTTCAGCAGGAATAATAGTAAGGGTAAAAGCATCCGCTCTACCCATACTCTAGGCAGGGGTAGAGGTATGGCTAGAGGCGGGCGTTAGGCCTAGTGGCTTACCCCCGAATCACTAGAGGGCAAAGGGGCAATATTTATGAGCGAAAGTAGCTACATGACCACAAGCAAGCCGACACATTAGAAACCCTATTAAACCAAACCAGTCACGACGCAAAAGCTGGCTTAGACTCATCTGGCCTAGCGCCTCTCCTTACACCAAAACCACCGTTTATGAATCAGGATGCCGCTTAGCCTTATGGCTCCTTAACCTATGGTGCCTAAACCCAAATAGGATGGACCAAGCGAACTGAACGTGGGCAGCAGCCTGTTTGAGACTACGAGCGACCATATTCACTCCTTTTAAGGTCAATATTTAATCACTTTTGCTTATAAAGCTTGATAAGAAGCAAAGATTCGCAATATCATGGGAGACATGCCTTTTAAAACGACTTTTCTACAATATCACTATGCGTTATGGAAAACATTTGAACGGTGAAAACCTAACAAACCATTGAAAACCAGTACTACAAGAAAATATCGAGACTCCCCTCGATACGGCATCCACTGCGACGCACTCAAGGGAGTTAATACGGCATAAACACTCAACAGATTAATCAACTTCGCGCCTTCGGTACCGGACTACTAAAGCATGGCTTTGCCACTACGCTACCGGTTACTAATGCGTCAACTTTCTAGGAAGCGTCTTTTAATGTCAGATAAAATCAACATCGTGCGGGATTACATTAACAAAGTTAAAACTCGTTGCACCTATAATGCAGCTGCTCAAGCACTAGGTATTAAACCAGCAGAATTTAAAAAACTGCTCGGTGACCGCACCCCAGAAAACTCTTGGTTTGTAAACACAGGCGCTGGCGAACCAGTCGGGTACACTGACGACGAAAAGCACCCTGAGCTTTATCGGACAAATAGGATTATTAAATCCGCTGAAGTTCTAACCAGAAACCTCGATCTGTAAAAAGCCAGCCAGTAAGGCGCTTCGTGCTCACCACTAAAAACGCTGCTTCAAAGCAGCGGACGCTGAAACAGGTGATGCCCCATAGAAAGACCTGCTGTAATTAAACTGCATTGCCCCCTCTGCGCTTGAGCGTGCGCCCGTCAAAGGTCTCCTCGCTTGGCGCATTAAAAATAAAATGCCACATCCTGTGCATTCACTACGATGGCCCTCATAAGGTTTCCCCCTCAAAATACGGGGTGGATTTACCCATTCCCACCCAAAGTCAGTCGCCGAATAATTGGCCGGCTGCCTTTGACAAAATCATGCCCTCACTTCGATTCGCGAAATAACGAGGACTAGGGCCCGTAAGAAACCCGTGCCGACTTAAGTCGCTTGCAATGCCCTCCCCCCTTCTTGCTATCCACCCTTTTTTGGTAAATAGAGCCAACAGGGTTCACGTATAAAATAATATCAATCGAGGAAGGGTAGCGCCCCCCGTCACCAAATTAGTATAATTCCTACAGTTTGTTAAACCACCCCGCAGCCTAAAACAAGAGCCCAGCTATGAGCGGCACACTATTTATTATTTCAGCGCCCTCTGGCGCAGGCAAAACCAGCTTATTAACCAGGCTGGTTCAAGAACAAACGAATATCCGCACCTCTGTGTCTCACACTACTCGCGCCATGCGGCCCGGCGAAGAGCACGGCGTCAATTACATTTTCACCGCCACCGAATCATTTCAGAAGATGATCATTGACAACGCATTCTTAGAGCAGGCAGAGGTTTTTGGCCATTACTATGGCACAGAAGAGGCCTGGGTCGATGCACAGCTCGCCCAGGGCACAGACGTTATTCTGGAAATTGACTGGCAAGGTGCCGCACAAGTTCGCAAGCTCAAACCTGAAGCCATTTCGATTTTTATCTTGCCTCCGTCCTTAGAGGCCCTCAATAGCCGGCTCAAAGCCAGGGGCCAAGATAGTGACGCCACCATTACAAAAAGAATGAATCAGGCCGTAGAAGAAATGTCCCATTTCCCAGAATACGACTATATTGTGGTTAACGATCAGTTTGAAAGCGCCCTAGCAGAACTTAAAGCCATTACACTTTCACAACGATTACAGCTAGATAAGCAAGAACAGAACCACGCTGACCTGCTAAAAAAGCTTTTTGCCAAGCCCTAGAGTAAAAAACGCTCACTACAACCCCTGCTACCCGTTTTCATGGGCGCGGGGCTATTTTTTGCAAATCTCTTGAGCTAAGCCCGCTCAGTGCAGTAGAATGCGCGGTTCTCAACCAAAAACACCTAATGGAGTCCTCCGAAGATGGCACGAGTTACCGTAGAAGATTGCCTGAAGCACGTAGAAAACCGCTTTGAACTGGTCTTACTCGCCAGCAAACGTGCACGTCAAATTGCCACAGGAGGAAAAGACCCTCTGGTTGAATGGGAAAACGACAAGCCTACCGTTGTGGCGCTACGTGAAATTTCCCAAGAGCTAATTACGCCGCTAAATATTGACAAGCTCGACAAACCAGCCCCGCGCGAAGAAGAGGAAGAAGACTTAGGCTTTATTTAGGTCTTTGTGATTCAAATCTGCCAGCTGCTTTCGTCGGCTGGCACTTCCCATGCCCGCCCATTGCCACCGCAACTCGGCCACGCTTACTTTCTTGGCCGCGCTCAGCACAAACCTTAAAAACCGCCCAGTCTCACCAGCTCCTCCCTCTTCTTTCTAAGTGAAGATATAGACAAGCCCACCGTATAGCATTAGTCTTGACTAATACACAAGCAAAAAACAACCGCTCGCTTTGCCAAGAAATAGTTTAAATACTCAGCTGTAGCGTGCATACCTCACACAGGAGATGACGAGTTGCAAACCATAGACGATCTTACTGGTCGCCTGTCTACTTATCTTGAAAAAGATCATACTCTGCAGATAACAGAAGCTTATTACTTCGCTGAACGCCATCACGAAGGGCAGTTTCGGCGCAGCGGTGAGCCTTATATCACCCACCCCCTCGCCGTCGCTTATATTCTTTCCGACATGCACATGGACCATCAAAGCCTGATGGCCGCACTGTTGCATGACGTTATCGAAGACACCGACGCTACCAAAGAAGAGGTTGCCGACAGATTTGGCTCGGTTGTCGCCGAGCTGGTCGATGGCGTTAGCAAAATCTCCCAAATGAAATTTGAGTCTCGCGCCATTGCGCAAGCGGAAAATTTCCGCAAAATGGTGCTGGCCATGACGCAAGATATTCGCGTCATATTGGTAAAACTATCTGACCGCTTGCATAACATGCGCACCCTTGACGTACTACAACCCAAGAAGCGCCGTCGCATTGCCACCGAAACCCTCGAGATCTACGCGCCCATTGCAAACCGACTTGGGATGAACAGCTTCCGTATTGAGTTTGAAGACCTCGGCTTTGCCGCTCTTTACCCCTTACGCGCCCAGTTGATCGAAAAGGCTGTGAGAAAAGCAGTGGGGAATCGCAAAGAGGTGATGACCCAGCTCACTGCTTCCATTGAGAAACGGGTACTAGAGGAGCAGCTGAAGGCCCGCGTATTGGGCCGGCAAAAGCACCTATACAGCATTTACAATAAAATGCGCGACAGCCGAAAACCCTTCGAAGAAATCATGGATGTGTTCGGCTTCCGCATTATTACCACCAATGTCGATGCCTGTTATCGCGCCCTGGGCATTATGCACAACCTTTACCTGCCTATTCCGGGGCGATTTAAAGACTACATCGCTATCCCCAAAGCCAATGGCTACCAGTCACTTCACACGACGGTAAAGGGCCTTAATGGCGTGCCCATTGAAGTACAAATTCGCACAGAAGAAATGGAGTCCATCTCCAACAATGGCATTGCGGCGCACTGGCTCTACAAAAATGATGAAGAACAAAGCCCCCATCACGCCCACTCGCGCGCCCGTGAATGGATGAAGAGCTTGTTAGAAATTCAGCAAAAAGCCGGTAGCTCCTTAGAGTTTATCGAAAACGTAAAAATAGACCTTTTCCCCGACGAGGTTTACATCTTTACACCCAAAGGGAATATCCTTGAGCTACCCGCTGGCGCCACACCCATAGACTTCGCCTATGCGGTTCACACCGATGTCGGCAATAGCTGTGTTGCGGCACGCGTTGACAACCGGCTCGCCCCCTTGAGCGCCCCCTTACAAAGCGGGCAAACCGTTAAAATCATTACCACCAACGGCGCCCAGCCTAACCCTTCCTGGCTAAGCTTTGTCATTACCAGCAAGGCCCGTAGTAATATTCGCCACTATTTGAAACACAAGCGCCAATCTGAATCAATTATCCTCGGGGAGCGGCTTCTCAATGCGGCTCTGTTTCAACTAGACAGCTCCCTAGATGCACTCTCAGAGGAGCGAATCGACACCGCCCTACAAGAGTACGGCTTCAAAACAAGGGAGGACCTACTCGAAGATATTGGCCTTGGTAACAGAATGGCACAGATTATTGCCAGGCAGTTGTTAAGCGAGGCCGAAGAAAGCGCAAAAGGCGAAACCCAAGGCAAGCTGCCCCCTCTTTCCATCAAAGGCACCGAGGGCATGGTCATCACCTTTGGAAAATGCTGCTACCCCATCCCTGGCGATGCGATCGTGGGCTATTTGAGTTCCGGCCGGGGGATTATCGTCCACACCGATCACTGTAAAAATATGCGCGGCTACGAGCAAAAAGCGGAAAAATATATTCCCGTAGTCTGGGCCGATGAGGTAGAAGGCGAGTACCCCACCGAAATTCGCATTGAACTAGAAAGCCAACGCGGCGCCCTCGCAGTCATCGCCAACGCCATCACCCGCTCTAATGCGAACGTTGAATCCATCAACATGGAAGAACAAAGCGCAAACTTTAGCTCTATCCGTCTTATCATCTCTGTTCAAGACCGGGTTCACTTAGCGCGCGCCATTAAGCGCCTCAGAGCCATCAAAACCGTATCGAAAATCACGCGCGTAAAATCCTAACGTTATAGTTGGGCCACCATAAAGCCCTCTCTCGTTCTCGTATGCGCCACCACGGCAATACCATTGCCCTTAATATCTACCACACAAGGTTCTTATCATGACGAATAAACAGGTTATCTCTACCGAAAGCGCGCCCCAAGCCATTGGCACCTACTCGCAGGCCATCAAAGTTCAAAACACCAGCTATCTGTCTGGGCAGATCCCTTTGGACCCAAAGACCATGGAGATCATCGACGGTGACATGGAGAGCCATATTACTCAAGTGTTTGAAAACCTCAAAGCCGTTTGCGAAGCTGCCGGTGGCAGCCTCAACGACATCGTCAAATTGAATATATTCCTAACAGACTTAGGGAATTTCGCATTGGTAAACGAAGTCATGGCCCGCTATTTTCAACAGCCCTACCCTGCCCGCGCAGCCGTTGGCGTCGCGGCTTTACCCAAGGGCGTGGGCGTCGAAATGGATGCCGTACTGGTCACCGAATCTTAAACAGCAGCGTCTAAAATCAAAACCAAAGCGCCAAACAACTTTTCCCAGCCCCTCACCACCATTAAGGGGGTTGGCCCCAGCTTGGCCGAAAAGTTTTCCCGCCTGCAAATACATTGCTGCGGCGACCTCTTGTTTCACTTACCCCATCGCTATGAAGACCGCACCCGCATCACCCCCATTTCCCACTTGTTACCGCATCACCCTGCTGTTATCCAAGGGAAGGTCGTTAGCAGCGAAATCGCCATGGGCCGAAAGCGCAGCCTGCTTTGTCGAATCAGAGACAGCAGTGGTTTTATCGGATTGCGGTTTTATTTTTTCACCACCGCGCAAAAAAACCAACTGACCTCAGGCGCAAACATTCGCTGTTACGGTGAAGTCAGACAAGGCAGCAGTGGGTTAGAGATTTACCACCCTGAATACGATCTCGGCGATACCGACATCAAGGCACTACCCCAAACGCTCACGCCTATCTATCCGGCCACGGATGGGCTATCTCAACAACGCATTAAAAATGTACTCAATCAGGCTCTGGATCAACTCAAACAAAACCCTGCCTCCATTTTACCCGACTACCTGCCTCCCCTGTTTTGCAAAGAGCACCAGCTCCCCTCCCTAAAGGATGCACTGCTGTACCTCCACCAGCCACCTCCTGACGCCGAACTTGATCAAATTGCTGACAAACAACACCCTTGCCAGTTGCGGCTCGCCTTTGAAGAGCTCATCAGTCACCGTTTAAGCTTACTAAAAATCAGGCAACAAATGCAGGCGCTGCCAGCGCCAGCATTGGCGCCACAAACTCTGCCGACCCAGCAGGCCTTCACCGAGCGCTTTTTGCAGAAACTGGAGTTCAAACTCACAAATGCACAGCAGCGGGTATGGAAAGAAATCGCCGCTGACCTTAAGCAGCCAGTGCCAATGCTGAGGCTAGTACAAGGAGACGTGGGCTCTGGCAAAACGGTCATCGCTGCCCTGGCAGCCCTACGCGCGATAGAAAATGGCTACCAAGCCGCCATTATGGCCCCCACCGAAATTCTTGCCGAACAGCACTTTATTACCTTTAAGCAGTGGCTAAAGCCCCTCAACATCCAAACTGGCTGGTTAAGCGGCAAAACCAAAGGCAAAACTCGCCAGCAAACCCTTGCTGCCCTTTTAAGCGGAGACACGCAACTGCTTATTGGCACCCACGCCCTGTTTCAAGAGGACGTGGGCTTTGCCAAGCTCGGTATCATTGTTATCGACGAACAGCATCGCTTCGGTGTACACCAACGCTTAGAGCTAAAACAAAAAAGCACCCGCAGCAACGCCGCCCTCAGCTGCCACCAGCTGGTTATGACTGCCACCCCCATCCCTCGCTCCCTGGCGATGTGTGCCTATGGCGAGCTGGACAACTCCATCATCGATGAACTCCCTCCTGGGCGCACACCAGTCAAAACGGTGGTGCTGCCTGACTCTCGCCGTAACGACGTCATTGCCCGCATTCGGCTAGCCTGTAAAGAAAAAAAACAAATCTACTGGGTTTGCACCCTCATCGAAGAATCTGAGCAATTGCAGTGCAAAGCGGCAGAGAACTGTGCCGACGAGCTTAAACAAACCATTCCCAATGCCACCATCGCACTCATTCATGGCCGCCTCAGCAGCCAAGAAAAGGCCGACATCATGGCTGGCTTTAAGGCCGGCGATATTGATTTACTGGTAGCCACCACCGTGATTGAGGTGGGCGTGAATGTTCCCAATGCCAGCTTGATGATCATTGAAAACCCAGAAAGGCTAGGGCTGGCTCAGTTGCATCAACTACGAGGCCGCGTTGGCCGAGGCGCCATTGAGAGCTTCTGTTTACTGCTGTACCACCCACCTTTATCCGCCCACGGAAAAGCACGCCTAAAAGTCATGCGAGAGTCCAGTGATGGCTTTGTGATTGCTGAAGAGGATCTCGCTCTGCGTGGTGCAGGCGA
>JAHRVS010000157.1 GCA_019090565.1 Gammaproteobacteria bacterium | reverse complement strand
CTGACTTAAACGAGCCTGTATTTATAGCAGACCAATATTTTACTGCATCACTTTTACAATCGGGACATTTCATAATTACTTATAACGCTTAATTTAAAGGGCGCGCGGCTTTTTGCGCGTCCGCTTTGAAATATTTGTTAGTTGCATTGAGTATTGGCAGAACACTGAGCTGAATGCAGCCAGAGAACTCTGTGCTTAAACTGTTTTTATCGCCGACATCACGTAAAAATCCATTTCCTACTCTGTCCCTAAAGCCATTCCCTGCCATCAGTAGACTGTACTAAATATCCCTTGTACATCGAACATACAACGGTTCATACCCTCTATTCAGCGGGTCTTTAATCATATTGTTTACCCACCTACCTTCATAAATTGAAAATGCGCTAATGTAACCAAAAGTATATTTGTCAACTCTTGTAAATTCTGTAGAGGTGGCAAAAATTGCAGTTCCATTTCCATCATCTTTAGGGAAATTTTTAATTTCAGTTATTAATGAGGGACTTCTTTTTTTATCAACAATATCGTTGAATTCGCTTTGTGTTGGTAGCCTCCAATTCGAATAACCGCCTAAAGTTAAATTCTGACAATATGTAATTGCATTTTGGTATGTCCTGCTATTATTTGCCACATTAATATTGTCTTGCCACATCATGCCATTAATAGTCTTTACTTCACTATTAGTATCGCCACAACCAACCAAAATAATACTTAATAAAACACTAGTAATTAGATTTAATTTTTTCATTTTTTTCTCCACGCCTTGTGATTTATGAGATGTTAGTTGTAGGGCGTAAAAGACAACTAACAGTAAAGTTTCCATCACCCGACGTAAAACTTCGCGTCACATGACGTATTCTGGATTATTAATAAATGTTAATCCTAGCTAACCCACTGAAAAAACGCCAGAAAAAACATTACCCTTACTTATAATGCGGGGAATTTCCCGTCATACGACGTAAAGTTTTACGTCGTATGACGTATTCTGTCCGCAAGGTTAAAATTCATCCGTATTTTCTCTAATAAAAACAGAACGATAGAAGTGTTGCTTGTTTTTTAACCTTGTTTCCACGTCGCACGACGTAAAACTTTACGTCACTGACCTTGATTTATCGGCAAAAAATTATTACTGTTCAAAAAACCACTGTATAAAGAGACAGCTGATGCGTAATGAGATTTCCTTGCCACAATCGAGCCCTTTCCTGGAATCCGTTCGCATTGTCATTCGACGCAAGAATTACAGTATTAAGACAGAGCATACTTATTTAAAGTGGGTTCGCCATTTCATCCATTTTCATAATAAACGCCACCCTCAGGATATGGGGGCTTTGGAAATTGAGAGTTACCTAAGTCACCTGGCCGTTGAGCGAAATGTTGCCCCAGCTACTCAGCGGGTCGCCTTAAATGCATTGGTATTTATGTACCGTCACGTGTTACAGGCTCCTATTGAAGAAAAAATCTCCTTCACTTACTCTCAGAAAGCGCCTCGTATTCCAACGGTATTTTCTCATGATGAGGCTTGCAGGGTTTTGGATCAGCTTAATGGCATGCACCATACAATGGCTGCGTTGTTATATGGTACTGGTTTGCGTGTTATGGAGTGCACCCGCTTGCGCATTAAGGATGTGGATTTTGCGTTAAAGCAGATTATTGTTCGAAATGGCAAGGGGAATAAAGACAGGGTGGCACCGATACCCACAAAAATCACTGTTGATTTGCAGCAGGCTATTGAGCACGCTAAAAAACTGCATGCTTTCGATCTCTCAGAAGGGTATGGGGAAGTTTATCTGCCCCATGCTTTGGCTCGAAAATACCCAAATGCACCCAAGGAGATTGCCTGGCAGTATGTTTTTCCGGCGGGGAAACGTTCTGTTGACCCTCGCTCTAGCGTTATCAGGCGGCATCATATTGGTGAGCAATCCCTACAGCGGGCGGTGAAGCAGGCTATAAAGAATGCCAATATTTATAAGCAGGCCAGTTGCCATACGTTTCGCCACAGCTTTGCAACGCGTTTATTAGAAATGAATTATGACATTCGAACAGTGCAAACCTTACTTGGCCATTCTGATGTAAAAACCACCGAAATCTATACCCATGTTGTGGGTCGCGGTGCGCTTGCGGTGACGTCTCCGCTTGATATTTAGACACCACCAGATCAAAATTATTGAGGTTACGTAGTGATTTTATCTATTAAAGGGGGGAATATAACGGTATTCATCGCGGGGGTAGGGTAATCGTTTGTTTAGGGTTCCGTTTTGTATTGATGTTTTTGTCGGCACGCCTTTGCCGTTTTGGCAGCATTTAAAGAGGGCTGTCAACCCCCCCTTTAAGGGGGTAAAAGCCCCACAGTCTAAGTCGTCGTTTTATCGAGCCACTGGAGGCAGCTCGATAAACTTGCCATGATGAAGGGAGTTAACGGTTACTTAATCCGCATCCCCGGTTGAGCACCGTCATCGGGGCTCAGTAGCCATATTTCTTTGCCGCCAGGGCCAGCCGCTAGAACCATGCCCTCGGAAACACCAAAACGCATTTTTCGTGGCTGAAGATTGGCGACAAAAACAGTGAGTCGGCCTTCTAGCTCTTCTGCT
>JAHRVS010000156.1 GCA_019090565.1 Gammaproteobacteria bacterium | reverse complement strand
TCACTTCAGGGAAGGTGAAACTCATTAGGGCCTTCTACACCTTGGTCGGCGTAGATGCTAGTGGCCGGAAAATGGGTATGAGGCATAGTGGTACACCGACCACTTTCCTGAAGCAAGAAAAACAATCCACTGTAGTCCTGCCACACCAACAAAAAAGCAGCAGACACAGTGCCTGCCGCAACGACAGCCCCGTTAATCCCAGGTCAATTTGCCACCCTAATAATTTCATTCGATACTTGGCTAGATAACAAGCTGATATCTTCTGTGGTCCCCACGACGTAATACTGCACCCCTTTTTCGAGGTCTCGCAATGTCACACTGGTTGGCACCAAGCCATCGGCGCCAACTTCAACCCTTTGCGAATGGCTGTACACGCCGCTCTGCTTTCCATAATAAATGGTGTAACAAAGAATCTCTTCGGCAGACAACGCCGAACCATCTTCCCGCTGATCTGGTGCCATCCAGTCGATACGAATAGACCCCTGCTCATCGGCAGGCGCAAAGGCCACATTGACGGATATATCCTTATTCATCGTGAGCTGGCAGTTTACAGCGCTGTTCGTACAGGGGCCTGTCCAGCCGCTTATGTCATACCCTGCTTCGGGCAAGCCGCTCAATGTGATGGTGGTGCCGGCCGGTACTTTGGACTCACACACCCCTGACATACAGCTTAAACCGGCTGCTAGGCTGGTCACCCCTCCTCCCTCTGAGACCGACACGGTCAGGGTGTGAAGGATAGGGCTGAATTTTGCTTGTACGGAAACATCTGTGCCCATTTCCACTAAACAGCTGCCATTGCCACTACAAGCACCGGCCCATGAATCAAATTTATAACCGGCTTTTGGTTCCGCATGAAACGTAACTGCAGCGCCTTCTATAAATACAAACGAACAGGATGGTTCACTGCACACCAAGCTTTTATCCGCACTGACAATAGCGCCTCCTGGAGATGCCAATAGAGTCAAACCATGGGTGACGGGGCCAAAACTGGCTTGAACTTGCTTGTCTGAAGTCATGGTTAACTCGCAAACAGACGACCCTGTACAGTCCTGGCCCCATGCGTTAAAGCGAAACCCCGAGGCAGGCGCTGGCACCAAACTCACCGTCTTACCCATCGCCACACTGATATTGCAAGAAAAGCCCGTGCATACTTCGATCGGCCCTACACGCACAGCACCGCCCCCGCCGAGCGTGATCGATAACTCCACCATGATGGGACGAAAGGCCGCGCTAACTGCTTTATTACCATCCATCAACAAGGTGCAGCTTCCCGACCCGCTGCAATCCCCCGACCACCCATAAAATGTGTAGCCAGCTTCAGGCTGCGCTAGCAGTTCAATGTTTTGGCCTTTATCTAGGTCAGCACTACAGGCCTTTTCGGCACACAATGAGCTGCTGTCTTTTTCCACAGTCGAGCCACCACCTTTTATATTGATGGCCAAGGAGTAAGTGGTGGCCCCCGCTAGTTTTTCGCTAAATACCGCATTTGTGGTTTTATTTCGATCCATCAGCAGATGACAATTTTCGGTTACCCCCGCGCAATCTCCAGACCAATAGTCAAACTGGTAACCAATATCCGGCCTCGGTATAAGCACCACTTCGCCCTCGGGTAAGGCGGCATATTCACAGCCACCTTGACAAATTTCACCCAGAGGGTCGACTTTAACCCTGCCTCCAGTGGCCGCCGACAAAGCGAGGGTCACGCCCTCTTCCTCTCCACCGGTACCCTCCAGCTCCTGTGCCAATGCGGGCGCACGAGCCTGCACAATGCGCAGTATATGGGCTTTCAACCCTGGCCGGTCTACGAAACTGCCTGGGATGTTGTAATACGCAGCTCGCAGTAAATTGTGGAATGAAAGCCGATTAAAGTTTCCACTTTCATGCTCCTCAAACTGCCCGTGCAACGCTGATAGACGGCTTAAGACTTTTTCCACTGCGACATAGTTGGGTGATACGCCAATATTTAAAAACGATGCTTCAAGTATGGCCAGTACCAGTTGCTCATCGGAAGCGGCCTTCGTTTCCGATGCTGAAAGCAGATTCACTGGCTCTAGCTCTCGAATCGGTTTAGAAAGCAAAAACAGTTGACTCAGCTCCGCTTCCGACTCCTCCATGTTCGAATTAATCAAACCGCGCATTTTTACTTCTGCACGTGCAACCGCCATGCTTCGCAACGGTGAGAAATTCCCGATAAGGCTATTTTTGCCTCCACGCAGTCGAGCAACATTACGCATCAGTACGCCCTCTGATAGAGGGAATGCATCACCATAGCCAACAATCACCCCGTTACGCAGCCCGCAGCCGCTGTAAGCGTCGCAGAGCATCGTGCTGGTTTGGGATGCATTCTGAGCCGCTGATATCTCAAGGTATATAAGCTGCTGAAAGCGCCACCCAGGAATTTTTAGGGAAAACTGTCCCGCCTCATCACTCAATGCCGATGCGATGGGGGCGCTTGCTCTTTCCCCGCTTTTAATTTGAAATGCTGAAATATTTGCATGCTGGACGATGCCCTTTACCGCACGCCCCGACAAAGTCGAAAAAACGTCTTCCTCTGTTGTTTGCGCGCCTCGGTCCACTGGCCCGCTTTGTCCGGCATGGCTTGCGCGATAGCTAAGTAGCGCCATATCATCGCAAGCGCTCACAAATAAACACAGCAACAGAGTTAAGAGTAGGAGAGGGCTTAGAGTTGAGGTAGGACTACGCATTAATGGTCTGCCTGAATTCAGTAAAAGACTATGCGCTGAGGATTAATGAAACTTACTCATGAGCGACATAAATATTTAGCAGCAGGCTAATGCATTGCTGTGCATCTTTCACACAGTAGATATTCCACTTGAGCAGGTGATCACATAAAAATTGCACGCTATGAGAAGGGAATCACAAAAACACTTTATTAATTTGCGAGTTTTGATTATAAAAGTGAGTAAGGAAATGAATAGACCCGCATCCATTTCCTCAATGATGAATGATGTTGAAAATCACATGTGGTTTTAGGCTGAAAACAACGGCGATTTTACATAGAAAGGAATTTACAGTGCATTTTGAGAAATTAGGTCAACTTATTACCGAGGCGGTATCCCATGAGGAAGAGTCCCACTTGCTTGCTCGCCACCTACAAAAAGTCACCGCGGGCTTGCACTCCACAGTAATGATTTCTAATAAAAACAACTCCACCGACGCACTAATCCGATTTATAATCAAATACATAGAACACGCACCCAAGTTTTTATCTGTCATGGCAAAGGTCTCGGCGGAAGCAAATATGCGGGGCTTAACTCTGCCTCTGATCAAAGTATCGGAAGAATTTTTTCTCAACCCCCCAGAAATACTGGGAAACGAAAAAAACCTTGAACGTTTGATGGAATCCTCTTACCTCACCCATCGCATGATAGAAGAGGTGAATGACCGCTTCCTGGCAAGTCGAGGAAAGGTGCTGATTCCTGTTGACATGATTACCGCCAACTTAATTATCCACAACCTAATTGGTGAGCCCTTCTCCAATCAACTTGATGCGTTTTGTTTTGAGCTGGCGAAAGAAATTGTTCCCTTTCCTAGCACGAACACCGAACCCTCTTCGCCAACCTTCATCACCACAGAGCAACAAATCACTTGGACAAAAGCATGGATGCACTGGTCAGAGCTACTGGACGAAAGCCATGTAAAACTCAGCATCTAACCCGATCGTGTGGTTATAATCGGGGCTAATCGCCTCCTTTTTTGGGCCCTTTCGCTGCATCCACAATTCGCAGCGGCATTACATCTAGCTGATCTAACTGGTTTTTTTTGCTTGCATCGGTTTTACTTACAACGGGTAGGTCTCCCTTCAATTGCTCAAAGGAACAACTAACACAGGACATCACTTCGTCCAGCACCTCCCGCTGCCCTCCTTCGGCAATATCAACGAAACGCTTTATCGCATAGGTCACGGTTTTATCCGCCGCTTTGCACTGCGGACAAACTGCTCCAGCGATAAATCGCTTCGGGCCTATTATTTCGTATTCCATGCTCACCT
>JAHRVS010000155.1 GCA_019090565.1 Gammaproteobacteria bacterium | reverse complement strand
TCAATGAGTACATTGCTCGTATGGCCAATAAAGAAGAAAACTGTACGGGGCGCTTCTGGGAAGGGCGCTTTAAAAGCCAGGCGTTACTGGACGAAAAAGCTTTGTTATCGTGCATGGCTTACGTTGATCTCAATCCGATACGTGCGAAAATGGCCGCAACGCCTGAAGAGTCCGATTTCACCTCCATTCAGGAGCGTCTCTACGATCAGACGATAGAAAAAGCAAACCCAGCGTAAAGCAAAAACGCCTCATTAAGCAGTATAAAAAGAACAATCAACATCACAAAGATACCCCCAGTGTGGGCGATGAGCCTTGTTAGCAGGCCAGTTTAAAAATTCTCGTTGGAAGTAGCCACACACCGCTATCGGAAGGTATCCCCTACACACGGCAGGATTGTTTTGAGCTGGTAGATTGGACGGGTAGATTGGACGGGTAGATTGGACGGGTAGATTGGACGGGTAGATTGGACGGGTAGGGCGCTGAGAGCGGATAAGCGTGGTGCTATTGATGAGTCGCAAGCCCCTATATTAAAGCGGCTAGGCATTGATGAAAAAAGCTGGATTGAGTCGGTTACTCACTTTCAGCACCATTGGTTGGAATAACCGCCTCATTTTCGATGGCTTTTTATTGTGCTCCCGTAACCCGAACCCACCGGCTTTAGCCGGTGGCGTATTCACTAGTTCAATTTAGGGGAGTCTGCGGTAGCAAGTTTTTAAGCTCAACCTGGCTTGCGGGCGAGGAAAATACCATAGCTCCAAAGGCCTTTTTCCAATGCCGGGTACTGACAATGAACAGCTCGCACATTAGCATCTTGTCGCTCACTGCGTTCGAGTGTGGCTGTCTCACGGATTTTTTCAACAACCATGGAGTAGTCATAAAGCTCTTTGGCCGAGCGTCGAACGTTATCGGTAGCATCTTGGTAATCTATATCGCTGAATCCAGCGGTTTCCAAGCCGCTGTGGAAATCTGGGGTATAAGCCACCGACTTGACACTCCAGCCGGACAACCAGTCATCCATAAGCTTCTGCTCTTCCTGATTGAAGGTTTTCTTTGTGGCAAAGAAGTCCGCCAGAATCAGCCGCCCTCCTGGTTTTAGTAGGCGAAATGCCTCGTCAATAAAATCCTGTTTATTCTCGGCATGGCATACAGACTCAACCGCCCACACCACATCAAAGCTGGCATCGTCGAAACCTGTGGCCGTATAGTCTGCCACTTGAAAATCAGTTTTTTCGGCTGCTTTACGCTCTTCAGCATTCTTACAGCTCTCTTTAACCTGATGTTCGCTTAAGGTGATGCCGGTAACCGAACAACCCACTTCATTTGCTAACCAAATAGCGCTGCCACCAACGCCGCATCCGGCATCAAGAACTCGTTCATCTGAAGTGATGGTTGCCCGTTGCGCCAATATCTGATTTTCCCGGATCAGCGCCTCGGATACACTCTCAGTCGTCTCATCCCAATAACCATAATGCAGAGCCAAACAGCGATCCAGGCGCCACAGCAGGCGATAGTCCACCTCACAATTATCGTAATAGTCGATGATGTCTTCTCGGTAGGACAGATTAGTGGGGGTAGTCATGATTATCTCTCTAGTGTGCCAGTAAGGATGATGTAACTTTATTTGCTTGCATCATAAACGAATCTCACAGTTTGAAAACCTATATTTTTCACGCTTGGAATTCTGCGGCGTACTTTGGGGGGGGGCAGAGCCATGGTCCGCTATTCGTGAGAGTAGAGGTTAAGCGCTCACAGGGGAGTGTATGGACTAAGAATTGAGCTCCGAAACCAACCATAAGGGCTGTAGATAAATGGTGCACTTGGACGTTGAATTAGCCCCCATAAATGGCAGTTGTTTTACCTCTTTATCGGAAGGCATTCCATTTACACGGCAGGATTATTTTGAGTTGGTAGGCTGGATGGGGTGGACTCTGTGAGAAGATAAATGCGGCGCTATCGATAGCCAACTACCATATATTCTGCAGCGTTTAGGCATCCAGCCTGAAAATTGGATTGATCCCGTTTCTTACCTCCAAATTTTTTTGATGCAGTGGGTGCGTTCTCTTCTCTTGAGTTATTCAGATAGCGGAGAAGGGGAATAGGCCGCGATCTGAATAGGGGTATACAGAAGAGACTATAGAGTGGATTAAAGGGAAAGGCGCCTAGAAGAAACTGTATGGTTAGGCAGGTAATATAAACCAACACTTTCATGCCGTCTTTTTTAGCGTTAAAAATTCGAAACGCTAATGATTTTGACGGGGTCAAGTGTCGGCAACCCTCACTGTAGAAGCTTGTAGGCTATACTTCAGGAGCTACCTTGATGAGTTGTTTTTTTTGGGCGCGGCTTAGTGATTTAATGCTCGCTTCGCGTTTGCTTGCTGAACTACGGTCGTGGTTCGCTTCGCTAAAAATGATTTTAACGGGGCTTCTTCCATTAAAATATTTAGCGCCTCTTTTGCCGTTTAAGTGTTCAGTGAACCGCCTTTCTATATCTGTTGTGATGCCGGTATAGTATGAGTTGTCGCTGGCTTCGATGATGTAAACGAACCAGTTCTGGTTTTTAATTGGCTTCATTGTAACTATTCGGCTCGCGCTAAGTTTAACGGATAGCGGGGTTAAGATATGATTGTTTATACTTATAAGCGTACTTTAGGCT
>JAHRVS010000154.1 GCA_019090565.1 Gammaproteobacteria bacterium | reverse complement strand
GGTGAGACTGTTTTGCGATTAAAAAGCACTCTTATTCAAACTGCAGGAGTCGTAGAAAAATGAGTAATTCAAGCTTTGATAACATCAAAACTGGCGATGAATATGAAATCAAACACACAAACTTCACCCGTACTGATTTCGTAAAGTATGCTGGTGCAAGTGGTGATTTCAATCCCATTCACCACGATGAAAGCTTTGCCAAAATGTCTGGCAACGAAACCGTTTTCGGGCAAGGGATGTTAACAGCAGGTATGCTGAGTGCCGTTCCTTCTAAATGGTTTGGGCCTACCTCCATCAAGAAATTTGGCGTTCGCTTTAAGTCACGCTTGTGGCCTGGCGACAACGTTATCTTTAAGGGTGTCGTCACAAAAGTCTACGAAGAAGCTGGCTTGGTCCACGTCGACATGGACCTAACCGCTACCAGCCAGAAAGACGAAGTACTGATCAGTGGTTCTGCAACTTGCCGACCTTGGAGTGCATAACTCCCAGTATTTAGGGGGTTAGGGTCTTAAGCTCGTCTTTGTATACCGTAACGGCCCATACAAGTTCCGCTGCGGTATACAACCTTAATTATTATAAATTAGCGAAATATTAACGCTATTTTTCATTCTTGGCTTTTGAAAAAAGTTATCACTCCCTCCCTTAGACCTGCGTGTAGTCTCAAATGCGTTTTATGCGACAAATATGTGTCTTTTAACACCTAATGTCACTAACTATCATTTTTTTTAATCCTAATATATGCGACTTTATTCACAAGATGAGAGGTCTAATTCCTTCATTAGTCAGTCTGCACACCCTTTCATCGCATCACTGTCGCCAATAAGAATACAAAAGGAAATAAACATGCTGATTTTTAAAGTCGTCAAACAAGATGGAAGCCCTGTAAAAAAAGCGAAAGTTACCGTCGCCGTTACCAATGGTGGAAATGCCACCGCAATCACCGATCGACGAGGCTTTGTCAGCTCACCGATTACTGGCGGGTCTTACGGCAAGGTCATTGTAAATGGTACGGAAGCCTACGAAGGTTCTCTCGTTGACCTCGAGACAGTGACTTTAAGCGCTTAGCTTTTATATCCCACTCTACATACACCTAACTGAAACAGGCACCTCTTCTCAGAAGAATCACCGTTTTACTTACGTATGCGCTCGTCATTTACACATTTGCAATATATCAACCCCGCAACTGCTTAGGTCGCGCTAATTTGAGCGTGCGCTGATGCAAGCTAAGTAAATAGTTACTAAAGGGCACCTCTAAAAATAGTAATTTTCTCATGAGAGCAAGGAGGCTCCGTACGGAGAACCACAGTGTATAAGGCATACTTGAGGATTCGAGTACGGAGCTGACGCAGCTATCGCGGGAAAAGTGCGTTTTTAGAGGCCCCCTAAAATAATAAGAATGAAATGGAGTATTCCTATGTTAGATGCAATCAAGTCGACTTTCGACTACGGAAAATTTTTTATTGTGCACGTCTTGGGGTTAATTGCCCTCCCGATGTATTTTATTGGTGGTGACGCACTGTTGGTCTGGGGGGCATTTTCTTTCATCCTCGTCTTAGGTGGTGAACTGTTCTTCGGCAAAGATGAATCAGATTGGCATTTCAAATACCCAGACCTTTTTTATCCTCTGCAGTACTTGGCTGTTATCGTCACGGCCGTCAGTGAGGTTGCTCTAATCTGGTTAATCGCAGCCCCAGAGCACGACGTACTGGGCCTCGGCGCGATGTTTCAATCGGTATTCTCTGTCGATGTAATGGCTGCCCGTGCCGACGCCAGTTTTCTTTTCCTTGGTACCGCATTTGTCTTTTCAGGCGCTGTCATTGCAATAGGTAGCGTGGTAGTAGGGCATGAGCTCACCCATAGAAAAAACAAGCCCTTCGCGCACTGGATGGGCCGTCTTTCTCAGGTACCGGGCTTCTTTACTTATTTCTCTATACGCCACCCCTACGGCCACCACAACTTGGTTGCTACACCTGCCGACCCCGCCACTGCCCAGCGCGGTGATAATTATTACAGTTTCTCCACTCGCTCTATTATTGGGCAATACAAAATGACCTGGGAGCTAGAAAAAGAGCGCTTAGATCGAATGGAGTATAAAACCTGGACATGGCGCAACGAAGCCATACGTGGCTGGGCCATGGAAGCAGTTTGGGCAGTTGCCATGATCTATGTTGGTGGTTTTTGGGCCATTCCCGTTCTAGTAGCCATGGCCATTGCTTCCCACTACGCCCTCGAGGCCGCAAATTTCATTGAGCACTACGGCTTAATTCGTGTTCCCACTGAGCCAATGCAAGTACGCCACGCATGGAATAGCAACGAGCGAATGGCTTTATGGGTAATTGGCGGCGTGCCTCGGCATTCTCACCACCATGCCGATGCAGACGTTGAATTTTGGCACCTAAAGCCTTACGTAGAAGATGCTCCCACAACCATATTGGGTTACATCCCTTCTATGCTCATTGCTTTGATTCCACCACTCTGGCATGAAATCATGAATTCACGCCTAATTC
>JAHRVS010000153.1 GCA_019090565.1 Gammaproteobacteria bacterium | reverse complement strand
GTATATTGGCATTGTTGCCGAGCACCTTCGTCTAATCGAAGAAATGACCCAGCTTGAAATTGAGATGAGCCCCAGTGCCACATGGACAGAGTCGACGGAAAAGGCGAAACAGGGTTTGGTGGATATCCTATCCGAAACCGATGATTCCGACTTAAAATCACACCTTCACTTTACTCATCCTTATATTTCGAACCCGATTGTTATCGCAATGCGCCACAAAGAAAATTTTGTGGAAAGTATCGAGCATATCAAAGGTAAACGGATTGCTTTAATAAAAGATTATGGGTACGCCTCAAAAATACGGAAAAAGTATTCTGATATTGAATTTGTTACTGTGAGTAATATTCAGGATGGTTTGATATCAGTGTCAACAGGCAGTGTTGATGCCTTACTGTGCACGCTTGCTTTATGCAGTTATACCATTTCTGAACTTGGCATCAATAATGTTAAAATTACCGGTAAAACAGAGTTCGATACCAAGCTGGCTTTTGGCGTGCAGAAAAACCTTCCTGAATTGCATTCAATATTGAACAAAGCGATAAAACAGATTAGTCCGGGTCAACAACAAGTTATACTCGATGGCTGGATTAAAGACCGATTCCCAGAGAAAATTGATTATACCCTGACCTATCAGGTTGCCGTGGCAGCCATTGTATTGCTGATTATATTTGCTTCATGGGTGCGGCGATTATCACGAGAGGTGAGCCTTCGAATTCAAACGGAAAAAGAACTTACAACTGCAGAAACGGTGTTGCGCCTTTCTAATCAGCGCCTTTTGTTACACCGTAAATATGCCCCAGTTGGCTTAATCGAGTGGAACACAGACCAGGAAATTTTAGATTGGAATCCTGCGGCACAAAATATTTTTGGGTTTAGTAATGAAGAGGTTATAGGAAGCCATATTACAGAAATAATTCTGCCTAAAAGTATGCGTGAAAGTGCTGATCGATCTTGGGCAGATTTAATAGCGAATAAAGATGGTAACCATAGTATTAACAGCAATCTTACCAAAGATGGGCGTACAATTTTATGTGAATGGCACAATACCCCTTTGGTTGATGAGGGTGGCTGTGTTATTGGGGTCACCTCCATTGTAGAAGACATTACCGAACGGAAAAAACACGAAGAAAATCAACGTCAAAGCCAAAAGATGGACGCAATCGGTAAATTAACGGGTGGAATCGCCCATGATTTTAATAACATGCTGGGGGTCATCCTTGGCTTTTCCGCTCTTCTTAAGAAAAGTTTAACAAAAGATGAAACCACGCAGCGTTCATATTGTGACGAAATCCATAATGCAGGTGAGCGCGCTGAAAAGCTGACCAAAAAGCTATTGGAGTTCTCGCGCGTCACGCCCTCCACGGCAGAGGCCACTCAAATTAATCTGCTACTTGATAGTATGCAGCACATGCTTGAAAAGACCCTTACCTACCGTATTAAGCTCTCATTTGAAGTGGACGATGACCTTTGGATGGTTTGGTTGGATAAAGCCAGGCTGGAAGATGCCATCTTAAATATGTGTATTAATGCTATGCATGCGATGCCTGATGGGGGGGGGCTGACGCTGGGGCTTTATAACAAGCAGTTGACGGATTTTGAAGCATACCCAATTGGTATTCCTCCCGGCGACTATGTGTTGCTATCAGTCGCAGACACGGGGGGTGGCATGAGTGAAGAGGTCCAGCAAAAATTGTTTGATCCTTTTTTTACGACCAAGGGAGCAAGTGGAACAGGGCTGGGGATGAGCCAGGTTTATGGCTTTGTACAGCAATCTGGTGCGAGCATTCGGGTTTTTTCAGAGTTGGGTTTTGGCAGTAGATTGGATATATTTTTTCCAAAATACACCAAAACGGAATCCAATATTTTGGAAATAGATGACATTAGCGAACCCGCATCACCATCTGGCGACGAAACAATTTTAGTTGTTGAGGATGAGGCTGCTTTATTAATGCTGACAGAGAAAACGTTGCAGGCATTCGGCTATACCGTTAAGTGTGCGAGGAATGCGGAAGAGGCCATGCTCGTCCTACAGCGTGAAGCTGTAGATTTAATGCTGAGTGACGTTGTTATGCCAGGCAAAGATGGGTATCAGTTAGCATCTGAAGTAGAAAAGCTGTACCCCAAGGTTAAGATTCAGATCATCAGTGGGTTCAGTGAAGAACATAGGGCCAGTCTGGTGAATGATGCCTTGCATCAGAGTCGATTACAAAAACCTGTTAGCGCAGAAAAACTCTTAGTTCGAATCAGAAGTATGCTCGATGATAAGGCTGAAATAGGTGAGAGTCAGTAAAAGCCTAAACGGCCTCTGTTTCGGTTTGGCAAGGCAAACCACTATCCCAAACAAACATATCAAGGTGGTAGGTCGATGTGATTGAAACGTGAATCGGTCGCACAGGGTATGTTTTAAATATAATAACGTCAGCTTGCTAAAGGGAGGGTTTATCAGGTTTAACAAGTGAAGTGGTTTTATGCAGCCGCAAAAGTAGCAGCGCTGCAGCAACCGAAAGGGCCACTACGAGGCCGATCCACAGCCCAGCGGGCCCGCGTTTTGGCCCAAGAAAATCACTCAAACCCAATAGCCAACCCACTGGAAACCCGATGCCGATGTAAGAGACAAGGGTGATATACATGGGGACCTTTGTATCTTTATAGGCGTGCAAGGCGCCAATCGCACTGACCTGAATTGCATCTGCAATTTGAAACATCGCAGCAAAGGCCAGCAGCTGCGTGGCAAGCAATATCACGGCGGGCTGGTTGCTGTACAACACCACTACCTGATCTCGAAACAAGTAGGTCATGCCGCCATTAAAACACGCAATAGCAACCGCCAAACCCAATCCGCAGTAACTGGCAAATCGTGCATTGGCATAATGGCCTTGGCCAATAAGGTGGCCGCTACGTACGGTGATGGCCATCGAAATACTCAATGGCACCATAAACAGCAGCCCTGCGAAATTGAGTGCAACACTGTGACCAGCCACTGCAACCGCGCCAAGGTGCCCGATGAGCAGAGCTAAAAAAGCAAAAATGCTGGACTCTGCAAATCGACTGACGCCCATTGGAAGGCCCAACTTCGTGAGGCTCCAGATGATTGAAAGCCTGGCACGCGAGGAGTGCTTACGTAAGCTCAGTGGATGCAATAACCCACCGGCATTTAGCGCGATGACTATAAAACCGAAGCTCAGCCACTGTATCGCTGCGCTGGCATACCCGCAGCCAGGGCCGCCCAGAGCAGGAAAACCCAGTTTTCCGTAAATCAGCAAATAGTTTAAGGGAATATTAAGCAGCAGCCCCAGTAGCCCGATCACCATGGCTGGGCGCGTTTTCCCCATTCCCTCAATATAATACCGCAGGACATAAAACAAGCCTGTGGCGGGCATACCCCAAGATAAGCCGTGAAGGTAGTCATCAGTAAGGGTTATTAGGGGGGCTGATAGTGACATTGTCTGCAACAGCGGCTCGGTATTACGCAGAAGAAAAAACAGCGGCAAGCAGACAACAAGGGCTAACATGGCGCCGCTGGCGACCACCGAAGGGATTTGATCTTTTTCACCTCGACCACTTAACTGCGCGACATTTGGAATTAGCGCATACAGCAACCCGATAAGGAATAGAAAAACGGGTAGCCATATCCCTGAGCCTAT
>JAHRVS010000152.1 GCA_019090565.1 Gammaproteobacteria bacterium | reverse complement strand
GCAAAGCCCCCGCGCACCCATCGCGATGGCGCGAGAAGTTTCTACTGTTTTGATCCCGACGGCACCACGGTACAGCTGATTTTTCACCCGCCTATTTCGCGTTCAGGCCCCCGCGTTTAAACGGTAACAATGTTATCACTTAACTCAGCCCTCACCCGTTTGGCGAATGTTTTTTGCCGCTCCTATTGTCGTGGCAAGCAAATCAACGTGCGTCGCTAAAATGAGTGATTCTATCGTGGTAGTAAAGGTGCTCTATGGCAGAATTCAACAAGAAACTAAAGCTTCACGGTTTTAACAACCTCACCAAGACCCTCACCATTAATATTTATGATATTTGCTATGCAAAATCAGTTGCGCATAAAAGTAAGTACATCGAATATATTGACGAGGTCTACAACGCCGAACAATTGACCCAAATACTCACGAATATCACCAAAATTATCGGCGCCAATATTCTCAATATCGCACGCCAAGATTATGACCCCCAAGGTGCCAGCGTCACCATGCTGATTGCCGAACATGAAGCACCACCGGATGACTCTCAAACAAAAGAAGAGCCTGGGCCACTGCCCCAGTCAGTCGTCGCCCACCTTGATAAGAGCCATGTGACCGTTCACACTTACCCAGAAAGTCATCCGGACGACGGTATATCAACCTTTCGTGCCGACATTGAAATATCCACCTGCGGATTAATTTCGCCCTTGCGCGCACTGAATTACATCATTCATTGTTTTGATTCTGATATCGTCACCATGGATTACCATGTACGAGGCTTCACCCGCGATACGGATGGCACCAAGCACTTCATTGACCATGCGATCAGCTCAATTCAAAGCTACCTATCAGTCGACACACAAGAGCTCTATAGCATGATTGACGTCAATGTCTATCAGGAAAATATTTTCCACACGAAGATGCTGCTGAAAAGTTTTGAGCTGGATAATTACCTCTTTGGCGACACCTTGAATACCATCGCGCCTGAGGAACAAGCTGACATTAAACGACGCTTACGCAGAGAAATGCTAGAAATATTTTATGGAAGGAATATCCCCGAAGAGAAAAAACTACCACAACATACTGGCAACTTCGAATAACTTTTTACCCGCGCATTGGTTATTTCAGCCATTGCGCTGGTGGCCCGCTTTAATAAGCATGCTGCAAAAGCCGCCTTATAGATAATAAACCGTACTGGTCATCACTTTGCTACTCGCTTGCATGCCAAGTCGAACAGGCAAAGGCAAATCAGCTCCCCCTGCATCCATCGCTGCCGTCGCATGCCTTTGCTCATCTTCTTTCATTTTCTCCAAAATCGCTCGACTCGGTAAATCTTCTTCGGAAATTGCGTCTAAATGGTCTTCTAGGTGCCGACAGACCTGATTTTCCGTTTCGGCAACAAAACCAAGGCTCCACTTATCACCAGCAATGCCCGCCAAGGCACCAATGGCAAAGGAAACAGCATACCAGGCGGGGTTGAACATGCTCGGTGCTGCATTGAGTTGATCAAGGCGGCCTTCACACCACGCGAGGTGGTCTACTTCTTCTTGTGCTGCTTGTTCCATCGATTCACGCACGTCACTTAATTTTGCCGTGAGCGCTTGCCCTTGGTAAAGCGCTTGTGCGCACACCTCGCCAGTATGGTCGATGCGCATCAAGCCCGCGCTGTGCTTTCGATCCTCTTCGCTTAACTCAGCAGGGCCGCAATCTTCCGCCGGTGAAGGCCGCCCCGCTTTATTCGCAGCACGTGACAAGGTACGCATGGCGCGGTCGGCCTGACCAAGGATATTATCCATAAACGAATATTGGCGGGACATGGAATGACTCTCTCGTTAAAGGTTATGTTGGAAACATTTAATTCTAGGGCATTTCTAAAAATAATGATTTTCATGTAAGAGCAAAGAAGCCTCACTCGGAGCTTATGTGCATCACGTGCTGCATAGCGACTTCACAGGGGCCTGAGCGACGCCGCTATCTTGCGAAAAGTACACTTAGAGGCCCCTCGTTCAGTCTGACGGCGCTAGCCCGGCGGCCAGCTCATTTGCCGGCCACCAAGTAAGTGCAAGTGAATATGGTAAACACTCTGCCCCCCGTGGGCATTGCAGTTAAAAACAGTACGGTAACCCTCTTCAGCAAAACCCAACTCAGCAGCCAATGATTTTGCGGCAAGGAAAAGGCTGCCGACAAGGTGCTCATCCCCTTCTTGTAGGTCGTTCAAGGTAGAAATATGCCGCTTGGGGATAATTAAAACATGACTAGGCGCCTGAGGATTGATATCTCGAAAGGCCAGCACATCGTCATTTTGGTAAATAATATCTGCCGGCACATCGCCCTCGGCAATCTTGCAAAAAAAACAAGCCATAACTGAAATCCTTGTAAGGAATGGCACAAATGCCGTTTCTGTAATTAGCTACTGAAGCCCTACTGACTCGGCCTCAACAGCATTAAACTTACGCTCAAAAAACCCCAATGCGATTCACGGAGCAGACCCTACGCATTGGCTGCGTGTATACGCCGTTTTTTCGCTTAATTTCACCTTGTATCTAGTCCGACTTAGTGAGTGCCGACAACCTAGCAAACCACAGGTTCTATGAAAAAATAAACCATGACCTTATAAAGACAGACCAATAATCTTCGTTATCCATTAAGCACCAAAGCAAGATATGCGTCAATTTAAAGCACAGGGAATTTTCCATCATACGCTCACAGTTGGTCGGGAAAATCGGCCATATAGACCATCGCTATTCGACTTCTGTTTCCAGACCCAGGCCCTATACTCAATATCAAGCCTTCCACTTAAGGGCACCTTTAAAACAAAAACTCGAGAGCAGATATGCCTGATTTACATGACCTGGAGCTGGTTATTCGCTCCAAAGTACCACTGATCATTGTAGAAAGTTATGAGGAAAACCGCGTCAGCAGCCTTGTAACCCGACTCGGGATCGGCCGCACAGTGCCCGTTTTCGGCTGGAGCATCACCCAAGGCCTGCGGCGCATTGACATTGAATTCAACCTTGATATCAGTGTGCCCGGCGAGGAAGCATCCACTTGCGACCCAGAACTGGCTTTGCGCGAAGTACTCGGCTGCCAAGAGGCCGGCATCTACCTTTTTTGCGATATTCACCCCTTCCTCACCAACCAGCCTAAAGTCATTCGATTATTAAAAGAGATTGCCCTGAATCACAACAAGGTCCCCCACACCGTCATTATGATGAGTCACGCCTTGGACGCGCCTCCTGAAATCATCCGTTACACGGCCCATTTTG
>JAHRVS010000151.1 GCA_019090565.1 Gammaproteobacteria bacterium | reverse complement strand
GATAGCTGCGTCAGCTCCGTACTCGAATCCTCGTGTATGCCTTATACACTGCGGCTCTCCGTGCGGGGCTTTCTTGCTCTCACGTGAAAATCACTATTTTTAGAGATGCCCTTATATAAATTACGCTAATAAACGACGAATGTGTTCCAAATCCTCTTGGGTATCCACTCCTTTTGGTGGGGTCTCCAAGGCCTCATCAAGGTGAATTTTAGCGCCGTACCACATTGCTCTGAGTTGCTCCAGCTTTTCTGCTTTCTCCAACGGGCTCATATCCCAACCGGCAAACTGCCGCAAAAACCTAACACGGTAACCATAAATACCAATATGCCGATAATATTCGACCCCCTCTGGAATACTTTCTGGGAAACAATCCCTACCGTAAGGAATGGGGGCGCGACTGAAGTACAAGGCTGCTCCAGCTTGATCCACCGCTGTTTTCACAACATTCGGATCCATAATGTCAGCCAAAGTGGATATTTTTTCCTGAAGCGTTGAAATAGAAAACTCTGACCGAGAAGAAAGGTTATCCGCCACTTGGTTAATAACAACAGGAGGAATAAGAGGCTCATCCCCTTGCACGCCGACTATTATTTGCTCATCGGCCCAACCCATTATTCTAGCGACTTCTTCTAACCTATCAGTACCTGACTCATGGCAAGTTGACGTCAAGACGGCTTTTCCGCCAAATAACTCCACGGCAACAAGTATTCGCTCATCGTCGGTGGCAACAATGACCTCTTGTGCGGCACTTTTTTGAGCCTGCTCAAATACATGTTGCACCATCGGTTTGCCAGCGATGTCTTTAAGAGGCTTTCCTGGCAAACGTGTCGACGCATATCGCGCCGGAATAACAACATTAAAACTCATGCAATAAACTCTAAAAAATTGTTGGGTTTATACTGGCTCAACCCTATAAAGAGCACTAAGCCGTGTTAAAGAAAAGCGCTTCCTATAAAAACAGCGAATTCATACGGGCGTAAATAAAAACACTTTCTTGGCGCCCGTTTTTATTTTTTTGATAGCTTTTCATCTATAGAAAGTGTGCGTGCCTGATTTTCAAGCATCACCGGAATATCGTCCTTTATCGAAAAAGCCAATGCATCGGCCCGGCACCACAGCTCATCACGCTCTTTCTGGTAGTCAAGCTCGCCTTTGCATACTGGACAAGCCAATATAGAGAGTAATTTATTATCTATCATGAATACATTCCTGGTTTTGGGAAGGAACTGGATTTTTCCTTTGCTATAGTAGAGTGCCTCTAAAATAGTAATTCTTATTCGGTAGCAAGGAAGCCCCGCACGGAAAGCCACCGTGTATAGGTCATACACGGTGATTCGAGTACTGCGCTAGGCTGCTATCGCGTAAAAAGTGGTTTTCCAGAGGCGCCAAAAGGCGCCTCCAGCGTGGCCTCATTAATTTAAACTCTTCAATTTTTCCTGCAAAGCAATCCAAAATGGCATTTCTAGTTTCGCGTTCACCTTAAGATAATAGGCGTTATCAATGTCATAACCCAGACACTTTACCGCATCTTTTTCTGTTAAAGCGATTTTATAATTGTCGTTAAATTTCAACTCTTCACCGCTAAACTGATAGTGATCAGGATATGGCCTCTCGTCAACGTCGCACCCTAGGGTTGTCAAGGTATCAAAAAATCGCTGGGGGTTACCGATTCCTGCTACGGCATGTACTTTTTCATTCATCTTAAACGGTACAGGCTCCCCTTCTGGCTCATTAAATTCAGCCAAAGGGTAAAGGCCTTCTACACTCAGGCTCATAGCGTATTGGCTCAACGTTACCTTTCCTCCATTCACCACAACAAAATCAACTGAATCAAGTCGGCTCGCTGGCTCCCGCAGAGGGCCAGCAGGCAAACAGAAGCCATTTCCTAAGTGCCGCTGACCATCCAGTACGACTATTTCAATGTCTCTGGCCATGGCGTAGTGCTGCAAGCCATCGTCGCTGATAATGATATCGCAGTCAAAATGGTCATAGAGGTATTGTATCCCTCGAGGCCGGACAGGGTCGACCACACAGGGTAGGCCCGTGCGGCGCTGCATCATCCAAGGCTCATCGCCCACTTGCGCTGGATTACTTTGCTCGTCTACTGCGCAGGGGTAAGCGGGCGCCGTCCCGCCGTATCCCCGGCTTACTATTCCTGGGCGATAACCCAGCGTCTTCAGGTGTTCAACCAAGCAAATCACCAATGGCGACTTTCCACTACCGCCCACATTAATGTTCCCTACGACAATTACCGGACAAGGCGAAGGGACAATGGTTTTGTAGCCGCTTAAATAAGCCAAGCGCCTGAGCCCCGTCAAACTTCGAAAGGCGAGCGAAACAGGTAAGAGCAACCATAACAGAAAATGCTTTTCATACCACGCTTGTTGAATTTTTCGCGATATCGCAGCCAGCATTATGTGCAATCTGAAAACTGCATATTATAAAGTTGTGCGTAGTGGCCCTCTCTAGCGAGCAGTTGGCGGTGAGAACCTTCCTCCACAATTCGCCCAGAATCAAGCACCAGTATCTTATCTGCCGACTCAATCGTCGATAATCGGTGAGCAATGACGATGGTCGTACGCCCACGCATAATCGTTTCTAAGGAAGACTGAATCTTGCGCTCTGACTCGTTATCCAGGGCAGAAGTGGCCTCGTCCAGAACCAGTATCGGCGCATTCTTCAAAAATGCGCGGGCAAGTGCTGTTCGCTGGCGTTGACCCCCTGATAAACTGGAGCCATCCTGCCCAAGCTCTGTTGCCAAGCCATCAGGCAATGCGCCTATAAATTCCCAGGCATTCGCTGCTTTGGCCGCAGAGATAATTTCTTCTTCACTGCTACCTGCCATATTCCCATAGGCAATATTATGCGTAACCGTGTCGTTAAATAACATGACCCTTTGGCTCACTATCGCAAATTGATTCCGCAAATCTTCTAATTTGATCTCAGTGATAGGGATATTATCCACAAGAATATCACCACTTTCTGGTTGATAGAGCCGCAGCAGTAGGTTAACCAAGGTAGACTTCCCGCTCCCAGAACGCCCGACAATGGCGATGGTTTGTCCTGGCTGAATATGCAAGCTCACATTATCAAGCACCTTGTCTTCGCCATAAGAAAAATTAACATTTTTAAAGATGATATCGCCTTTCGTTCGCTCCATGCTGCGCTGCCCAAGGTCTTCTTCAGAGGCGGCATCAAGCAAAGCAAAAATAGAATAACAGGCTGCAACCCCTCGTTGAATGCCTGTATTCACCTGCGTCAGCTGGCGTATTGGCTTAGCCAACATACTTGCGGCCGTTATGTAAGCGGCAAATTGACCTGCTGTGGTTTCTTGCGCCATCACCCCAAGGGCTACCCACACCAGTGTGGAAATAGCCAAAGCCACTAGAAACTGGATAACGGGGACACTGATCGCAGAGGCCAGCACCAATTTCATTGACTGGCGTAAGTTGTATTGACTCACATCAAAAAACCGTTGGTTTTCGTAAACTTCACCGCCGTAGGTTTTTATTTCCGCATGACCACTAATGACTTCAGAAGCCACATGGGTAACATCCCCCATGCTTTCTTGGATTCGCTTGTTAACCACTCGAAAGCGTTTACTAGCGAAACTGATCACTAAGGCGATAAAAGGCGTAATGGCAAAAAATATCAATGATAACTGCCAATCTGTATAGAGTAGAAAGGCTAGCAGCCCAACGACAGTCAAGCCTTCCCTTACAATGACTTTCAATGAGTCTACGGCTGCCGCAGAGACTTGCTCAACGTCGTAAGTAAACTTTGATATCAGGCGCCCAGAGCTTGTTTGATCAAACTCAGACTGGGGCAAGGTGAGCAGTTTACGAAACATCTCTGTGCGAAGGCTATGAATGACATTCCTCGCAACGAAGGAAAAGCTGTAGTTCCCTAGAAATGAACCGCCGCCTCGAACAATAAAAATCAGCATAATCGCAGCAGGAATCATCAGCCTCGCACTTTGATCATGGCTATCTACAGCAGTAATTATGAATTCCATGAGCTTGGCAAACGCCGTCTGTGTCGACGCATATAAGCCAAACCCCACAACACCCAGTATAAAAAAGTGCCAGTATTGTTTCGTATATGTCAAAAGTCGCAAATATACTTGGCCAGGGCGCATTGCCTCTGATGCATCTCCAAGACTCGGTTTTACCATAAATGACCTTTTAACCCATCCACTAATTAACTTTAGGGCACCTCTAAAAACGGTGATTTTCATGTGAGGCCAAGAAAGCCCCGTACGGAGAGCCGCAGTGTATAAGGCATACGCAGAGATTTGAGTAAGGAGCTGTCTCAACTATCACCCAAAAAGCGCGGTTTTTATTAGAGGCTCCCTGTATAAGCCCGCCGGCCATTCTGACGCTATCATATTATGTTGTCTACCATTGTCCTTGGTCCGCGACCAAAACCACCTATGAAAACACGACAGCAGGCTAGGGCTTATTCAACATCTTAGAGTAGAATAGGCTCTAATTCCAAAGCGAACTTTCAGTGACTTTCATTTCGCCGCGACTTAACCTAATTTGGCCCCCGATAAAGGAACGATCATGCCGAAATTAAGCAATAAAACCTATGACGAAATTAACATCGGCGACAGTGCTAGCTATTCAAAGACCCTCACTGAGGAGGATGTACTTTTATTTGCGAGCACCTCTGGTGATATCAATCCGGTACACCTTAACGAGGAATTCGCCAAAGGCACGCCGTTTGGCGGGCGTATCGCCCATGGAATGTGGAGCGCATCGCTAGTCTCCGCAGCCATTGCCACAGAATTACCCGGTCCTGGCTCTATCTACGTTGGCCAATCTTTGAAATTCAAACGTCCCGTTTTTATCAATGACACGCTCACCGTTGAATTAAAAATCATCGAGAAAATAGACAAGCGCCAACGAGTGTTAATCAGCTGCAAGGTGCTTAATCAAAACGGGGCCTTAATACTTACTGGGGAGGCTGATGTCATGGCGCCCAGCGAAAAGCTTTCTCTGGAGCGCCCGAAACTGCCAATATTTACCCAAACCTAGTGCCACAGCAGGGTATAAAAAAGGGCACACCTAAACCCTAGCGACTCAAGTACCTCATGCTGTCTTCAATCCCCCTAATGGTCAGTGGGTACATTTGACGCCCCATAAGTGCTTGAATCTGCAAAATAGAAG
>JAHRVS010000150.1 GCA_019090565.1 Gammaproteobacteria bacterium | reverse complement strand
CCAGAAACGCCGTCTTTAATTCCGAAAGTTGCAACGTTGCCTTCGACAGTCATCACTACCGCGTCATGCAGATCGTAATTTAAAGTTGTTTTACTCCCCTTAATCTCCACTTTACTTCCGCTTAAAGCAACCTTTACGGAGTCCGGGATCGAAATTGGGTTTTTCGCTACACGTGACATTTTTATCGCCTGTTAAGAAACTGTACAGAGAACTTCGCCGCCAACACCTAGTTGCCGTGCTGCTCGGTCAGAAACAATACCTTTATTCGTAGAAAGGATAGCCACACCTAAGCCACCATTCGTAACAGGTATCTCGTCTTTCCCTTTAAAAACCCGAAGACCAGGCCGACTCACTCGCGTGATTTTTTCTATGACCGGCTTACCTTCGAAATATTTAAGCGCCACTTTCAACTGAGGTTTCTTTTCTTCACCAACTGTTTCGCAGCCGAGAACATAACCTTCGTCGATTAGAACCTTACAAACAGCCTCCTTCACTTTGGAAAGAGGCATTACGACTTCCACCTTACCAGCCATTTGGCCGTTGCGGATACGAGTCAAAAAATCTGCGATAGGATCTTGCATACTCATTTTATAGAGTCCTCTGAATTACCAACTAGCCTTAACCAAACCAGGAACATCACCACGCATTGCAGCTTCGCGGAGCTTGATTCTGCTGAGACCGAATTTTCGGTAGTACCCATGAGGCCTACCTGTTAGCCCACAACGATTTCTTTGTCGAACCTTGCTTGAATCACGCGGCAACGACTGAAGCTTCAATTGCGCGTCCCATTTCTCTTCGTCTGAAGAGTCCTGACTGCTAATTATTTCTTTAAGCGCTGCCCGCTTTTCACTGTAACGCGCTACAAGCTTAGTTCTGCGTTTTTCACGCTGGATCATAGAAATTTTTGCCATGAGTGGACGTTCCTATTGTCTGATCGGGAAGTTGAACGCCGAAAGTAACGCTCGCCCTTCTTCATTAGTTTTGGCGGTCGTGGTAATACATATATCAAGGCCGCGCAACTTATCTATTTTGTCATATTCAATTTCTGGGAATACGATCTGCTCTTTCAGGCCCATGCTGTAGTTACCCCTACCGTCAAAAGACTTTGGGCTCAGGCCGCGAAAGTCACGAATTCGAGGGATAGCGATATAAACGAGCCGATCAAAAAACTCCCACATCTTTTCTTTTCGCAATGTGACTTTGCAACCTATCGGCCACCCGTCACGTATTTTAAAACCAGCGATAGACTTTCTAGATAATGTAATAACTGGCTTCTGCCCAGTTATTTTTTCAAGGTCGGAAAGCGCATGTTGGAGAACCTTCTTATCTTGTGCCGCCTCACCAACGCCCATGTTAAGCGTGATCTTCGTGATGCGAGGAACCGCCATGGAAGACTTATACCCAAACTCCTCTAGTAGCTTGGGGACGACCTCATTTGTATACTTTTCTTTTAAAATTTCCATCAAGGTATCGCTCTATGCGTCTATTAATTCGTTATCGGACTTAAAAAAACGAGCTTTTTTCCCATCCTCTAAAACCCTAAACCCAACCCGGTCAGCTTTTTCTGTCTTCGGGTTGAAAATAGCAACGTTCGAAGCATCGATCGCAGCTTCTTTTTGTATGATTCCGCCAGTAATACCCTGCTGGGGGTTCGGCTTCGTGTGCTTTTTAACCATATTTACGCCTGAAACTATAAGCCGACCATCGTCAAGAACCTTAACGACGCTGCCTCGCTTACCTTTATCCCGGCCCGCAGTGACTAAAACACTGTCATCTCTTTTTATCTTCAGCATTACATGACGCCTCTTAACTTATAACACTTCTGGTGCGAGTGATATGATCTTCATAAACTGTTCACCGCGTAGCTCACGCGTCACAGGCCCAAAAATACGTGTCCCGATTGGCTGATTTTGGTTATTTAGCAGCACTGCTGCGTTCTCATCAAATCGAATAACCGAGCCATCTGATCTACGCACGCCTTTCCTGGTGCGCACAACAACCGCATTCATCACGTCGCCTTTCTTCACCTTGCCACGAGGAATTGCTTCTTTTACGGAAACTTTAATTACGTCGCCAATCCGCGCATAACGCCGATGTGATCCACCAAGCACCTTTATACACTGAACACTCCGCGCACCACTGTTATCCGCGACGTCCAGTTTTGTTTGGGTCTGTATCATCTGTGATCTCCAAACGCTTTTATCAAAAGCCGTTAAAATTTATTTAGACTTTCGCCTGTACGTTAACACTTTGCAAAACCCAGCTCTTTGTTTTAGACAAGGGCCTACACTCTACAACAGTAACGATATCGCCTTCGTTGCAAGCATTTTCTTGGTCATGCGCGTGTACTTTGGTAGAGCGTTTGATAATCTTTCCGTAAATCGGATGCTTTACCTTTCTTTCGACAAGCACGGAAATAGTCTTATCACTCTTACTACTCACTACTGTTCCAGTAAGCGTACGCTTAGCCGCATTTATATTGGATTCAGCCATTATTCTTCACCTGCTATTTGCCTGATGACCGTCTTTACGCGAGCAATGTCTCGACGAATCTGCTTTATCTGGTGGTTTGCTCCGAGCTGGCCAGAAGCATTTTGCATTTTAGCCTTAAATTGTTCTTCCCGAAGGGTCAACAAGGCCTGCTTTAGCTCAGGTCCGGCCTTTTCTCTCAGTTCGCTGGCTTTCATTACATTACCGTCCGAGTAACAATGGTAGTAGGAATAGGCAACTTAGCGGCTGCCAGCTCAAATGCTTCGATGGCAACTTCTTCATCGACACCTTCCATCTCGTAAAGGATACGACCTGGCTGGATTTGAGCAACCCAATACTCCACATTACCCTTACCCTTACCCTGCCGAACCTCTAATGGTTTTTGTGTAATCGGCTTATCAGGGAAAACTCTAATCCAGATTTTTCCACCACGCTTCACGTGACGAGTCATTGCCCGTCTAGCCGCCTCAATTTGCCTAGCAGTGATTCGCCCTCTGCCAGTGGCCTTCAGCGCGATCTCTCCAAAAGAAACCTTGGACCCTCTTTGAGCAAGACCACGATTCCTGCCCTTGTGCTGCTTTCTAAACTTTGTTCTTTTAGGTTGTAACATCTTGATTTAACCCCTTTTAGGCGCTTGGCGATCTTTGCCGCCCGCGGCCTGTTCTTGAGGAAGGTTGCCATCAAGCACTTCACCCTTGAAGATCCAAACCTTCACACCAATAACGCCATAGGTAGTGTTTGCTCGGTACTCAGCGTAATCAATATCCGCTCTAAGAGTATGCAAAGGAACTCGCCCTTCTCGGTACCATTCAGTACGTGCAATCTCTGCTCCGCCTAGCCTTCCACCAACTTGGACTTTAATCCCTAAAGCACCTGCTCGCATGGCATTTTGCACAGAGCGCTTCATTGCCCGACGAAACATAACCCT
>JAHRVS010000149.1 GCA_019090565.1 Gammaproteobacteria bacterium | reverse complement strand
CGAACTATTTATGATGCCTTTTAATTACGAAAAAAACCCGAAAACAATCGAGCAAGAAAGTTTTCGACAAATACGCGCCCAGACCCAGCTCGATAATTTTACGCCAGAGCAGGTACAAGTGGTGATGCGCGTGGTGCACAGTACGGGCTTGCCGCATCTGGCGGGGCAAATGCGCTTTAGCGAAAATGCCTGCGAGGAAGGCCTTAAAGCGCTGAAAAACCACTGCGCCATACTGTGTGATGTCGAGATGGTAAAACAGGGTGTTACAAAAAGAATGATTAAGCATGAGCCACTGTGTTTTTTGAATACCCCCGATACTCAGCAGCGAGCAAAAGAAAATGGTGAAACACGTTCTATGGCGGCCCTGCATAGCTGGGAAAACTCTCTGGCAGGCAGTGTGGTGTTAATTGGCAATGCGCCCACGGCTTTATTTCGCTTATTAGAAATGCTTGAACAAGGCTGCGCGAAACCGGCCTTAATAATTGGCATGCCAGTGGGGTTTGTGGGTGCAGCTGAATCTAAACAAGCCTTGTGGGAAGTACATCAAGATCTCGGTGTGGACTGCATAACCTTGCTAGGTAACGAAGGCGGCAGTGCAGCAACCACCGCAGCCTGTAATGCCTTGTTACGTTGCCTTAACGGTGAGTTTTATTGATGGGACATGAGCCAAACATTCATATCGTTGGTTTAGGGGTGTCTTCTCGGAAAGATGAAGTGCAGCCCTTTTCAGAAAGTGCTTTGCGAGCGCTGACATCGGCAAGGTTTATCATTGGTTCACAGCGGCAACTTGAAATACTTAATCACTATGGGGTTAAGGGTTGTATCGATGCTAATAAAATTAATGCGATTGAAAAAAAAGTCTTACCGAAGCTGGCGCTATTAAAAGAATTAATTATCACTTGTGGTCATCACGAAATCGTAGTGTTGGCATCGGGCGACCCGCTTTTTTACGGCATCGGACGTTGGTTTAGTAAGAATTTTCCACGGGATTCTATTCACTACTATACAGCGGTTTCAAGTGTACAGGCGGCTTGCCATGCTGTTGGGTTATCTTTGCAAGATGTTAGCGTGTGTAGCTTGCATGGTCGGCCGGTAGAGAGTCTTCGCAGTCAATTTAAACGCAAGCGTACTTTGGCGATATTGAGTGACCAGCATAGTCAGCCTTTACGTCTTGCTGAAGAATGCAAAGATGCAGGGTTTGGTTTATCAAAAATCTGGGTGTGCGAAAACATGGGGTCGGCACAACAACAGGTGCGCTGTTTCACTGTGTCAGATCTCTTGGGAAATAAAAACCATCAGTTTGACCCACTGCACATTACGATTATAGCGCTAGAGGGTGAAGGCGGGGTGCAGGTAGAGTTCCCAGGTATTGCGGATGAGCGATACAGTACCGGTGAGCAACCTGGTAAGGGCATGATTACCAAGCGCGAAGTGCGTTTGGCGATTTTATCCCAGTTGCAGCCGAGTAATGCAGACATTATTTGGGATATCGGCGCTGGGTGCGGTGGTTTGGCGGTAGAACTCTCTTACTGGAATAAACAAGTGCAGGTGTATGCCATTGAGCACAATGCCGTGCGGCGTCAACACCTTGAAATTAATCAGCGGCAGTTCGGCGTGGTGTCTAATTTACATATCATTGCGGGCCGCGCACCGAATGCGCTAGCAGGATTACCGTTGCCCAATAAAATATTTATTGGTGGCAGTGATGGTGAGCTGGCCTCTATTCTAAAAGAATCATGGCGAATTTTGCCGCCCAATGGTATTTGTGTGGCCAGCGCCGTCACGAAAAAAAGTCGAGCCATACTCGAAGCATTTATAGCAAACACCAATGCGAACAGTATTGAGGCGGTCACCATTGGGGTAGAGAAATCATCGCTTCAAGAGGGTGAGTGGGTGCCTCAAGTGCGTCAGCCGGTGTCTGTTTTTAAATTTAAAAAAGAGGCGTCTGCTTGTGAATGAATACCCATTTATGGGAGTGGGCCTTGGGCCGGGTGATCCCGAATTAATCACCTTGAAAGCACATCGGTTGATTCTGCAAGCCGATGTGATTGCCTATATCTCGAATGACAAAGGTGTGTCGCAGGCACGAACGATTGCACAAAACAGCCTGAGTTGCCGTTCCCAGACTGCGCTTGAAATCCCCTTGGTGATGCCCATGTGTGAAGACAGGCAGTTGGCTAATCAAGTTTATGACCAAGCTGCGGTTGCCATAGGAAGTGAGCTTAAAAAAGGCCGCAGGGTGGTTTTTTTATGTGAAGGTGATCCGCTCTTTTTTGCTTCGTTTATCTATTTGCTTGAGCGCTTAAAAGAGCAATACCACTGTGAGGTCGTGCCGGGTATTTCTTCGGTGCATGCCGCATCGGCAGCGCTTAAAACCCCTTTAACCGTACTGAGTGAATCGATGGTCGTGGTGAGCGGTCGCCACAGCGAGGAGAAACTCATTGAAGCACTGATTCAGCATGACAGCGTGGTGATCCTTAAGGCTGGGCGCTTTCGACCACGCATATTAACGGCACTGAAAAAAACCCAGCGACTGGATGAGGCGCGTTACCTTGAATACATTGGGCGTGAGCAAGAGTTGATTGAAACAGACATGCACGCGTTGCCCAATGAACCGGGGCCCTATTTTTCATTGTTTGTTGTGCTTAAAAATAATAGGGAACACCAATGAGCGCACTGGAAGGAAATCAAAAACAAACGGTTCAGATAGTCGCCCTGACAGAAACAGGTCTAAAGCTAGCTAAGCGTTTACAAACAGATATTGCTGGCAGCACCGTCTGTTATAAACCCAAGCCATTTGCTGAAACAATACAAACCGCATTCTTGAACGGTTCGCCTTTAGTGTTTATTTGCGCTACGGGTATTGTGGTGAGAACCCTTGCTTCAGTGATAAAAAATAAACACGATGACCCGCCAGTGCTGGTATTAGATGAACAGGGCCAGTTTGTGATTCCACTTTTATCGGGGCACGAAGGTGGGGCGAATCAATGGGCGGTTGATATAGCTGCCTTGTTAGCCGCCACAGCGGTATTGACCACGGCAAATTCCTATGTGGAGCCGGTGTACACGGTGGGCATGGGTTGTGAGAGGAATTGCTCGAAACAAGAGTTAGCCGAGCTCTTTCATCACTGTTTAGAGCAGGCGGAGCTGAATGCCGATGCAATCACGAATTTGACCAGTATCGATATTAAAGCTGATGAGCAAGGGCTTATTCAGCTTGCCCAAGACATCAATAAAGCGTT
>JAHRVS010000008.1 GCA_019090565.1 Gammaproteobacteria bacterium | reverse complement strand
TATGATTGGCGCAAGCGCAAACTTCCAGAGAGAACGAAAACCGATTCTCAGTTAAAGCCGATTATTCAAAGCATCTACGATGATGGGAAAGGAGCCTATGGTAGCCCAAGAGTCTTCAAGGCTCTGAAAAAGCAGGGCTATGCCATTGGGCGTAAGCGTGTAGAGCGTTTAATGCGAGAGATGAAGTTGGTAGGTCGTGTAGTGAAAGTGACTCGTCGAGCGCCTGGCTCAAAGCGTTTCCTTGCCGCCGGAGAAAATATCAGGTTAGGTGCTGAGCTACCTACTGCAATCGATCAGGTGTGGGTGGCTGACATAACCTATCTGAAGGTGAAAAAACGTTGGATGTACCTGTCTGTCATTATGGACCTGTACGCGCGCAGGATCATTGCTTGAACGCTGGATAAACGACGAACAACAAAGGTCGCAAAGCGTACACTGCAATACGCCCTGAAAAAGCGCCGACCACCATCAGGCTTGATTTTTCACTCGGACAGGGGGGGCGAGTATAGGGGGGATGTATTTCAGAAGGCCCTGAATCTAAGAAGCGTTCGTCATAGTTTGAACTGGGCTGGTCATTGCACGGACAATGCTCATATGGAATCGTTTTTCCAATCAATGAAGGCTGAGTTAATTCGTGGCACTCGCTATGTTTCAGGGAGTCAGTTGCGGTATGATTTGGTGAAGTATATCTATCAACTTTATAACAAGAAGCGGCTACACGCGGAGATCGAGTACCACTCGCCTATAGAATATGAACAATTAGCCGCTTAATAATAAGTGTGTCCATTTTATCGGGGAAAGATCACCGCAACAATCGCGTCGGCTTAACGTAATCGTTATGCGTCTTAAGAGGTTCATATGTTGAAACGTCTAATGCTTGTTTTCGTACTTTGCATTCCGATCTCTGTTTGGGCTTTCTTCAAGCCTGTGCGAGTTATTGCACCCGAACTAACCGAATTATCCTGTGTGAATGAGATTATCTGCATAGACAATGTGTCCCTCTACAAGGAAGCAGTTACACTGTACGAAGAGGCTTTGCACTTTGTCGAGTCGTCGGTTGGCACAATCGAGCAGAAACCAAAAGTCATTTTCTGTTCTACTCAAACCTGCTCTCAGTCTTTCGGGTTAGGCATACGCACAGCCATTAATATTGGTACCTTCGGTATTGTCATAAGCCCCCGTGCCTGGAAGCCGTATTATGTGCGTCATGAAATGATTCATCATCTTCAGAATGAGAGATTAGGTATGCTCAGAGTATGGCGCGATCCCAAGTGGATCATCGAAGGCATGGCATATGCGCTCAGTCAAGACCCTCGCCCTAAACTGTCTGAGCCTTTTGAGCAGTACCGTTCCCAATTTAAAGTTTGGTATAAGCAGGTGGGAAAAGAACAGCTTTGGACAGAGGTGCGCAAGCTATGAACACGCATAGCCAAGCGCTCCAGCTGACCATAAAATTCACCCCTCCTATCGTCGCTCTGATTTTTACGGCATCTGAGCTTGTTCGTTACAGTCAAGAGGCATTGAGGTATAAATGATTTCCGGTAGCTGTCTATGTGGCAAAATAGAATATGAAATTTCTGGGCAGGTTGGTGACGTTGTTCATTGCCATTGCCAAACTTGCCGAAAAGCTCATGGTTCAGCTTTTTCAAGTGTTGCTGCTGTTGATGACAATGAGTTTACCCTCATAGGCAGAGATTTTTTAAGTTTTTTTGAGTCCTCTCCAGGGAAAAAACGATATTTCTGCTCAAATTGTGGCACACAAATTTATGCCAAAAGAGAAGGTACGAAACACCTTATTCTACGTTTAGGTTCGCTGGATGATGACCCCACATCAAAAGAAAAAAATCATATATGGGTATCTCAAAAAGCTACTTGGTATTCAATTAATAGTCGCTTACCCGTGTGCCAGGAGTTTGAATAAGGCGCATGGCCGTACGAAGACAAACCAATTTGGGTTTGCACAAGTAGAGAAATAGAAGTTTTCGAAGGTGCAAGCATTAAAAATGGTAACAACAGTAGGCAATGTTGTCAAAGAAGCCGAATCGATGGAGCTGAGACACCTTTGGCTTGTAGTTGGCGGTAAGCTTGCGTCTTCATTATTTTTGGAAAAAGGTTTGTTAACACATTTATGTATTTCTGAGATGCGAGTAAAACTGAAATCAGGCATACCACTTTTTTCAGATCATAAGCGAGAGAGGCTTCCAGCTGAAAAAACTGAAACAGTTCAAAAAAGGAGTTTCAAACAAGTAGAGATTGCTTTGCGTAATTAGTCATACACATAAAAATATGGTCTGAACGCGCTAGCGCTCGCCTTTTTATTTAAACGTTACACTTCATTAAGTTCAAAATCACTTGAGAGACTAAACGATGAAATTAGACTATTGCGTTCTTGGAACAAACAAAATAGAAAAAGCCATCAAATTCTATGATTCACTGTTCGAACAAACAGAGCTTAACAAGATTTTATCAACTGATAGAATGACTTTCTGGCAGTGTGACGACTTTGCATTTGCTATTGCAAAACCATTTAATGGCGAGCCTGCTAGCAATGGAAACGGAACAATGATTGGTTTGAATGTGGGCTCTGCTGAGGAAGTAAAGCGACTTCATAGTAAAGTCATAGAGTTGGGCGGAACTTGTGAGGGGCAGCCGAGTCAGCGAGGTCCCAAATTTTCTGCCTATGCGAGAGATTTGGATAATAATAAAATTGTATTTTCCGTATAAAAAGACCTGCCAGGAAAGATCTCCCCCGCTGCGAGCTGTTTAGCATCGTGCTTGGGCAAAGGGGTACCACCTGGATTTTACGGCGTGTAAAGGAGGCATGCTGAGCATGACCTAACACGGTAACTGTTAGGACAATACGCCAATGGTAGCATTCGCTGCATCGTTAAGGTGTTAACGTGGCATTCACCTTGCCTTGCCGCTGTAATACGTTACTATGACGCATATACAGTGAATCAAACTTTTTTACTGTGCTGTTTTTATTTTACTGAACGTTGGTTCATTTGATAATTTCTTTGGTCGTAGCTGAGTACGTAGGGGCATTATCGCTGATCTTGAGGGTAGCCTTTTTCCGCTTAGCGGCTTCGCTCAACAACTCCTGAAAACAATAACCGTATAGGGGTGTATCCATGGTTTATATAGCATTAGCATTATTCGTTTGCGCTTTTCTAGGCGGGCTTTTTATGGTTTTAAAGTTTTCTCAAGGCAATGATATCCCCCTGCCTGTCTCCCTAGCTCATGGAGCTGCCGCTGCTGCTGGCTTAGCGGTACTTTTTGTGGTGGTTAGCGATGGCGGCGGCATGGCGTCACAGGTGGCTTTGGGTGCTTATGTTCTTGCAGCATTAGGTGGTTCTACTATATTTATTTTGGGCCGTCTGCTTAAAAAACCTATTCCAGGCTTAATGATTACGGGGCATGCGTTAATTGCCATTATAGGTTGCTCTGCTATTAGTTGGGCGAGTTATACCGCGTTCGCTGGTGCCTGAATAACATTGAGAGCGGCCTTACTCCGAAGATAGTAGGTCGCCATTCAATAAAGTAGTTTCTATTCACTGAATATTGTCTTCTTGTCTCGGTCTATTCATCTCTCGCAATGGCTTTTCGTTTAAATAATCACGGTGTTTTAGGGCCTTCTCCACAGCCAGGCATGTATGAATTTTGACCGGGCAAACAGAACGCATCCTACGACGTAAAACTTACCCTATCATAAGTGGGGCGAATCTTTTTTCTGATTTTTTTCAGTGGTTTAGCTAGGATTGCTTGGTTCTCGAAAACTTGAATGCATCACAAGACACGAAGCATTACGTCTTGTGATGAAAACTTAGCTGCAATGTGGCTAAAAGGAATGATCCTTTCAAATGTATGCGGTGATATTTAGAGCAACAATTAGTGAACTAGACCCACATTACTCAGAAATGGCCAAACGCATGAGAGAATTAGCTATTAATGAATATGGTTGCACTGAATTTACCTCATGCACAGAAGGAAACAATGAAATTGCAATTTCATATTGGCCATCAAAAGCACATATTAAAGCTTGGCATGAAAACGAGGAACATAAAAAGGCGCAAGCTCTCGGTAAATCAAAATGGTACAAATCTTATCAAGTACAAATAACAGAGATTCTTAGGTAATATGTACTAAACACATACTCGTCGGCCAATGTTGCACTTCGGCTCGATAGTCTTTCCGTCATTTTCTTCGTGTATGGCTTCGCCATTTTCACACAAAATAAGCAGCTCCAAGCCTACCCATTACATCCAGCATTAAGTTTACCGAGAAACGGATAAAAATGTGCCGCCACCTTTTTCAAAAATACCCCATTAAATATGGCCGATTAGAGCAACATTATAGGGCAAAAAATAAATGAGACACCCTAAGCACCAAGTGTTAATAAAGTTTCTATTGCTGTGCTTGTTTTCTCTATCTTATTTTATTTATTTAACGTATCAATATGATTTATTAACAGGGGGGATAGCTGCTCTCATAACATGGAGCTTTTTTGTACTTTGCACCCCTATTGCCGATGCAGGGTTCTTGTTAGACTTCCCGCTCAGGCTTATATTTGGTATCCGCATGATATTGTCAGAAGTTGTTGTCTGGGGTATCGCGATTTTAATCAATATTTGCTCTCTACTATATTTCAACGAATATTATGAGACCACCCTCATCACCCAAGTAATGAAGATTATATTGCTCACCCCTTTCCCGTATTGGCTTGTTATTTTATTATCCGGTGTCGGCACATTCCTTTCTATCCGGTTCGGTGATGAGTTAATGGACGTTCTTAACCACAAAGATCGGTATTTTTATCTCCGCCATCATTTTAAACAAGAGTTGCTGTTATTTGTTTTTTTCCTCTTGGTCATCGTTGGTTATTATGAAATCATTTCAACTTTGGGTATTACCATTGAAAATCATCAAACATCCTATACGCCCCTATAGCAAACCGATGTTGTCCCCCACTACGAGGCAGGAACAGTCTCCGCTGTATTTCGGGTTCCCGAAAGAATGGCATTGGACTTACTGAGTTATGAAACCTCAAGAGATTGGAAAAGCATACGATAAAATCACTCATCTATGGGAACGTGAAGGTTTCAATAGAAATAATGGGATTGAACAACATAAACGAGCTTTGGCGTTCGCAAAGAATAAAGGTAAAGCACTTGATGTAGGCTGCGGGTGTACAGGCCGCTTTATCGATCTTCTCCAAAGTGAGGGCTTTTCGCCAGACGGCATCGATATATCAGAGAAGATGATTGATTTAGCCAGGAAGCGTCATCCAAATATTATTTTTCACCATCAAGATATATGTGAGTGGAAAATTCAAGAAAAATATGACTTCGTCACTGCCTGGGACAGCATTTGGCATATCCCTCTACATCAGCAAGAGAAAGTTTTAGGAAAGCTGGTTGCTAGCCTTAATAAGGGTGGGGTTTTGATTTTTTCTTTTGGGGGAATAGAGGAACAAGGCGATCATACCGATGATTTTATGGGGCCAGAAGTATACTACTCAACCCTTGGTACAAATGGGTTTCTTAACTTATTAATTCGCTTGGGTTGTATTTGCAGGCACATTGAATACGATCAATACCCAGAATTACACACATACATAATTGCGCAAAAAGCCTAATGTGTCATGAAGGAAACTTCTTATTGCGAAACTGGCCGGGTGCAAGACCTGTCCAGCGTTTGAATGCCCGCTGAAAAGCACTGGTGTTTGAAAAACCCATTTTAAATGCTATTTCCCCCAAAGATAATGAAGGCTGTTTTACATAATTGATGGCAATGTCTTTTCGCGTTTCATCCAAGATCATCTGAAAAGAAAGCCCCTCTTCTGAAAGCCGGCGTCGAATTGTCCATGATGGCAGTTGAAGGTGTTTTGAAACATCTTCAATGGTTAATGAGCCATCGTGCAACAATGGCCCAATGGCATTTTGCACCTTGTGCCCCATACTAAACTTTTGAGACAACAGCTCCATCTGTTGAAAACACTGTGCCTGTAACGACTG
>JAHRVS010000148.1 GCA_019090565.1 Gammaproteobacteria bacterium | reverse complement strand
ATTGCGTAAATATTATAACCATCAGCCGTCACATTTAACGCAAAATCAAATGCTTCAGTCGCGCGCTCCTGACCCAAAGAAAAATTCCCACCCCCCAGTTCACTCGTGTCTTTAAACTTAAACTGAGAGGCATCACAGCTCCGATAAAGCTTGTCCTGAGGCAGTGCTGATCGAAAAGAACGCTTGGTCTGGGTCATATTTTTCTTCTTAATATTCAAGTTCCAACATCTAAACCAACGAAAGTCAGACTCTATAAACTAACACCTGAAAGTACAAAAAAAGAACTTCAAAGGTATAAAAAACCCGTTAAGGGCAATATAGATGAGTGCATCGCAAAAAAAATCATCTCATTTAAAAAAACTTATGGGAGGTGCCGCTGGAAATACTTACCGGTTTATTCTAAATTTTGGTTTATTTGCCTGTTTCCTAATCCAGTTAAGGCTGCTTAAGACTCCCCTCCTTCCAATCAAGTATCGCTCAAGCTGAAATTTTCCTGGGAAATCGATCATCAAAATACCCAGAAGAATAGTAATTACCCCTTGGCCAGGTAAAACCAACATAGCAACGCCACACAACATAATGATCAATCCAACTAAGTTTTTTAATGATTTGATACAGTAATGTAACAGCGAATTTTCATGAAACACACTGACAGAGTGGCGTTGTTTAGTTAAAAAATAATCTTCAGGCAAGCGTACAATCAGCACAGGTAACAGAATAATACTGCCCACAAAGAAGAACAGAGAAACCATGCCCAGCCAAAAAAGGACCTCCTCATTCAGCACTACCCACTCAAACAAAACCACCTCAAGACTAAAGTTTATCGGCCTATTTCAACTACCTATAAACCTATCACTGCAGATGAGGGAGAAGCAAAAGGTAGCACCCTGCAGAACGCCCACAGTGCTCATAATTCAAGCACTGCGCCCTGCTCAAATATACACCCGCAATACAGTATCGCTATTCTCTATCTTTACCAAGAAACTCCTGTTTCGCTTTGGCTGCACCTTGCTTCAGCGCCTCCCATGCGTTCTCCACACCCTTTTTCATTTCATTCAAGGCAAGCTCGCTGGCCCCCTCAAGTTCATTTATTTTATACTTCAAGTCAAGCTGCTTGGCTTTAATCTCTTCCAGCTGCTGACTAAACTCATCTTTCGCTTTATCCTGGACTTCGTGGAAACTTGATTCCAGTTTATCAAACTCGGAATTCCATTCATCGAGCTGTGATTTCAACTTTTCTATGTACTCTTTACGCTCCATCTTTTATCCCCTTTATATAAAGTTATATACTTACTGGTCCTGCCTTAAAGATATATCAGAATATTGTGAATAGATGTCTAAAATTTCTTTTTCTTCCAATGTTTCGTGCTCCATAAGCTGCCTTACAAGCTCATCAAGCACCAATGTGTTTCGTTCTAATAATTTATATACGTCCTCTTCCACTTTCAGCAGTAATGCCCTGAGCTCGTCGTCTATGAGCTCTTGAGTATGTTCACTTATATCGCTGAAATCACCTGAAGCCTGACCTAAATACGGATTATGCGCACCCGCATCAATACTGATCGGCCCCAGCTCCTTACTCATACCCCACTGAGTGATCATTTGCCTAGAAAGCTGCGTTGCACGCTGCAGATCATCTGCAGCGCCTGTGCTCAGATCATCATAGACCAGCTTTTCAGCACAGCGCCCTGCCATCAATACATCTAACTGCGCGCACAAGTAGCCCTGCGTATAATTGTGTCTGTCCTCCGCAGGCGCTTGTTCAGTAACGCCCAAGGCACGCCCTCTGGGAATAATGGATACTTTCTTTGGTGGATCAGCTTCCTCTATCAATAAGGCCGCCAGGGTATGCCCCGCTTCATGATAAGCGATACGCTTTTTTTCTTCGGGGTTTAGCAATTCGCCATACTCTATACCCAGAACGATTCGATCATGGGCAACTTCAAAATCATGTGCATCGATACTCGATTTATTGTATCGCCCCGCATTTAGCGCTGCCTCATTAACCAAGTTTGCAATCTCTGCCCCAGAAAAACCCACCGTACGCGCCGCCAACGCTTCAAGGCTAACATCATCATGAAGGGGATGGCCGCGCACATGTACTTTGAAAATTGCCAATCTCGCTTTACGGTGAGGTAATTCTAACGTCACTTTTCGGTCAAATCGGCCTGGGCGCAACAATGCCGGATCAAGAATATCTGGACGATTAGTCGCAGCCAGAACAACAACCGTTTCATCACTTGAAAAACCATCCATTTCTGCCAAAATTTGATTAAGCGTTTGATCACGTTCATCATTTGCAATCGCAATACCCGAACTTCGAGCACGTCCAATGGAATCAATTTCATCAATAAAAATCAGTGAGGGTGTCACCTCGCGCGCCTTATCAAACAGGTCCCTGACTCGAGAAGCACCAACACCAACAAACATCTCAACAAACTCAGAACCACTAACATTAAAAAATGGAACCCCTGCCTCGCCTGCTGTCGCTTTTGCCAGCAGGGTTTTACCGGTGCCGGGTGCGCCCATAAATAATACGCCGCGAGGAACCTTTGCGCCGATTTTCCGGTAGCGCTCAGGCTCCTTAAGGTAATCAATAATTTCTTTCAATTCCTCTTTCGCCTGCTCCAGGCCAGCAACATCATCAAAGGTAACCGCTTCTGCAGTATGTATGTAACGTTCAGCCTTAGCTTGGCCAAAACCACCCATTTTCCCCACCCCCATATTGCCTTGCATCAAACGGCGGCTGTAATAGAAAAGCGCAAAAATCAACAACCACGGAATAATTGCAATAAGCAGGCGCATAAACACAGAGTCTTCATCAGATTCACTGTTTACTTCTACCCCTTGCGCCTCCATGTCTCTGAGCAGGTCTACATCATCAATATCCAACAAACGAGTTTTAAAATGGGTGACTTCAACTGACTCTCCCCCCAAGTCAATGGCAGTTCGAAACTCCCCTGTCACACTGTCACCTCGCAAGGTTACCGTACGGACATTGCCACTACGCACCTCTTTCTTGAACAATGAATAGGGAATATTCTCATCCACTTCACTGCGTTCCAGCACAAGTGAAGAAAACAGCATAGTAGCCAGAACAAGCCATGCAAGATGCAACAGACGAAACGGAGGCAGTTCAACTTTATCCTTCATGGGGTCTGAGCCCCTGGTATCGGGCGGCTGGGACCCGGATCTGTGCTCCCCCTCACTTTCAGATGAGGGGAGATGACTTGTAGACTCCGTTTCAGTTTTTTTTGATTCTATATCTGCCATTAGAAAGGAAAGTTTCCTGTATTAGGTTTTTGATTTTGGAAACGCTGGCTTTTAATGATCCAGACAGCCTGTTGTTGTCACTCAGTTCATGAGCCTCAACAATTTCTTCCCCGTAGAAAACGCCACACCCAATTACTACTGCACGAACCAATGTAGGTAATACCAAAACTACCACAATTTCCTCAGATATATGAATAATATCCCCTAATTTGAGCATCTAATTACCCTGCTCCCCAACAGGTTGTTGAAATTCACTGGGACGAGCCAGATACAGGGGAAATTAGGCGAAAAAGCGAAGTTTACACGCAGCAAAAGAGCATTTTGACCCTGACTTTACCGCCGAAGAGACTGCGTCAGTGGAATTGCAACAACCTGTTCATAGAAATGGTACTGAGGTTGCATAATAGATCCGTACAAGCCAGTTAGAGATTACGCCACCTAATCTAATGATCAACAAACAACCAAAAGGAAGACACCAACGAATACAAACCAAACGCCATTAGGTCAGCACCGGATCAAGAATATACCCGAATCAAAGCACTAGACCTTTGAAAATCAACAGCACAATGCCCAGCGGTTGAATCAGAGAACATCAGACTAATGGAGACTCACTGGCCTGTGATGCACAGAGAACGGCCATTTAGCAAAGGCGGCATGAAGCCCAGCAAGACATTGTTTTATATATTGATCCGAAAAAATCAAAGACATCAGTCATTGCGGCAGGGCGGACACTGGCTAAGCAGCTTGCTTTATATGGCTATTTTTTGGGTGCTCCCTGCCCATAATATTTTTATGACCACACCCAAATCAAAGTGGTCCAAAGAATTTGTACCAATCGATTTCTAAAATTAAAGCTGTAACCAACTACAAGTCCTTTAGCCAGAAGCTCTACCCCTGCCCTCACCAAGTGCTAGGTAGCCCACCTTTTGGTTTTTGAAAAAAGCCCGCGTTAAGCTGGCCTTTTTTACAGCTATCCGTTGTCTCAAAGAGTCTAAGTCCGTTGATCCCTTGAATCCATTTATTCTGTGCGAGCACGAGTCATGTGGATGCACTTGGGGCGTGCATCAATGTTCACTATGAAAGACCAGCGCCACCACCGAAATCTTAAATATTTTTTTGGCGCACTTCAGTAAGAAAAGCTAACGGGGCGACATTGTTGGGTAGTCGGTATAGCCTTTTTCTTCGCCCACATAAAATGTTTTTTCGTTGGGAATATTCAGTTTGGCGTCTTTATGAAAACGGCTTGCCAGATCGGGGTTTGCCAGATAAGGTACTCCAAAGGCCACTGCATCGGCTTCATTTTTTTCCAAGACCGTATTCGCTTTGGTTTTGTCATACCCGCCGTTGGTGATATAAATGCCCTGACAAATATCGCGTAATTCTTTTACGTTAAAAATCGGGCCGCCCAACCCAGGGGCTTCTGCACCCATTTCTGTGACATGAAGGTAAGCCAAATTAAATAGGTTTAGTGCGTTTACAGCATAATAAAATGTCGCTTGAGGGTCACTGTCTTTAATATCGTTAAAAGGGTTGAGCGGAGATAAACGCAAGCCAACCCGCTCGCTACCCCATACCTTTACCACGGCCTCAGTTACTTCAAGTAAAAAGCGCGCACGATTTTCAATGGGGCCGCCGTATTCATCATTGCGCTGGTTGGTGCCATCTCGCAGAAACTGATCAATTAAATAGCCATTCGCAGCGTGAATTTCTACGCCATCAAAGCCCGCCTGTTTGGCATTCTCTGCTGCTGTTGTATAGTCGGAAATAATGCGAGGAATATCACTGAGAGATAATGATACGATTAGGCAGTTATAGGGCGCCGACCTTGAGTGGGGTAAAAAGATCCTTCATGGCTTGGTTCTCCTGAGAGTAATTGAACCTACGTGAAGTAGGCCAGATTAAATCACACGCATAAAAAAAGCACCCATTGGGTGCTTTTTTTATTTAAGCCGACCGTCAACTGACTTCGATAAGCTGTACCGTGCCATCAGGCAATACTTCATGCATATGGCCTTCTGGTTCCTCTATAAACTGCACCATCGCTAGGCACGCAACGGCAGCTCCGGCAATCACCATAAAGAACGTAGAGGCATCCACAAAGGAGTACACGGTTAGAAAGGTGACGCCGCCCACATTCCCATAGGCCCCCACCATGCCAGCAATTTGCCCCGTCATACGACGTTTCACCAGTGGCACCATTGCGAATACGGCACCTTCTCCCGCTTGCACAAAGAAAGAGCAGCACATCACTGCAATGACAGCAAATGGAACCATCCAAGTACTATTGACGGTTGAAAGAACCAAGTAACCGATAGTTTGACCACCAACCAAAATGGTAAGGGTTTTTTTGCGCCCGAATTTATCAGAAAGATAACCACCACTAGGGCGCGCAACGAGGTTCATCACGGCAAAAGCCCCCCCCAGCATACCAGCCATTACTGGCGTTAAATCAAATGTTTCCATAAAAAAGGCGGGCAACATAGATACGACAGCAAGTTCTGAACCAAATGTGACAAAGTAAGACCAGTCTAAAATGGCAACCTGCTTGAATTTATAGGCATCATACTCTGGCAAGCCGTCTTGAAGGTGATCTTTATTAACGGCGTAAATATGGTATGTCTGATAAAAAAACAACACCACCAAGATCGCCCACATCAGGGTTGCATACGTGCTAGTAAGCAAACCAACAGCGGGAGTTGATAGTTTCCAAGTTAGTACTGCTAGGGCAATATACATGGGGACATTCATCGCAATGTATAAGTAGAAATCACGTTTATTCGATACTTCCAAGCCACCGGCTTTTTTTGGCTTGAAATAAGTAGAGCCTTTGGGTGTGTTGCGCGCAACACGATAGAAAATCAAACCATAGATAAAAGAAATAACACCAAGAGTGGTAATCGCATAGCGCCAGCCGTCATCACCGCCATAGAGGTAAGCTGCCGCTGTAGGCAGAGTCCAGGCAGCCGCAGTGGAACCGAAGTTGCCCCAGCCGCCATAAACGCCTTCTGCCAAGCCAACTGTCTTAGCTGGAAACCACTCACCCACTAGGCGAATGCCAATTACAAAACCCGCACCGATAAAACCGGAGAGAAAACGGAACAGCGCCAGTTGCTCGTAGCTTTGCGCAAAGGCGAAACCCCAGCTGATAAAAGCGGCCGCCATCAGTAAAAAACTGTAAACCAGGCGTGGGCCGAGTTTGTCCACCATCATGCCCACGATGATGCGTGCAGGAATAGTCAGCGCGACATTAAGAATCAGCAAGGCTTTCCATTGTGCATTCGTCATATCGAATGCTTCCATAATGAAAGGCTTGAGAGGTGCATGGCTAAACCACATTACAAAAGTAAGGAAAAACGCGAACCATGCCACGTGTAGAGTACGTATTGAGTGGTCTGAAACATTCAATACGTTAAAGTTACTGTCTGACATAAAGACCCTTCTGTTAAGCATTTTAAGATACATGGCCGATTGCAATAGTCGAGCCAACAAATAATTTAACTGTTAATTCAATCAGATGCATCAATTATCTAGCCGCATGACAAAGGAGGGAGCACCATCAAGGCAAGCTTTAGACGCATAATCATGGCTTGCGCACTAAAGCAGAACAGTTTTCAGTTTCTTGGGGGAAAGCACATTCACCCTGAAGGTTTCGGGCGAAAGAAAGGTAGCCTTTCATTTTGGCCTGCCCTAATTAAAGGGGGTGAGATATGGAATTTTTTTTGCATTATTAACTCAACTTTCTCGCAACATAAACCCCATAACCGTAGTGTTTTTTATATTTCTTATAAAGCGCAATTTCTTTCTTTTCAGCTTCTACAATTTCTTGGGCATTCTCGCTATTCGAATTGCGAGCAAGAAACTCGGCAAAACTATTTTGCATTGGTCGGTAGTAGTTATCTAACCAGCAGTGCTCTGGCAAAACAAAATATGCGACTGGAGAATAGCCACTGTTTTCCAGAATGCGTATTTTTGAAGAGGCAGTGTCTATTTCCGGGTACTCAGATTCCCAATGTTCTTGAATTTCACAAGGTCGTTTACCTGTAGTCCACGTGATTTCTGATGCCACTAATAATCCACCGGGTTTTAAAAATCGCCTCCAAGCATTTACCCCATTTTCAAAACCCATATTATAGATGGCCCCCTCAGACCAGATCACATCAAACTCATCATTGGCAAATTGCAGCCTGTCCATTGAGCATACAAGAGGATTGATTTTTTCCGCTAAACCCTCATCTTCGGCCTTGGCTTTAAGTACCTCGATAAAATCCGGCAAAAAGTCTACCGCAGTTACTTGGGCATTTAATGAGCGGGCAAGCAACCTGGTAGCAGAGCCAGTGCCACAGCCGATATCCGCAATCTTTAATGGCGCGGAGTAATCTAGCATAGCTAAGTCGATGGCTTTTTTTGTCTCAGCATCCCCTCCCGGCCCTTGCCGCTTTGCTCTTTTGTGGAGGTCTACTAAAAGTTGATATTCTTTCATTCATTCAGTCTCTCACTATGTGTGGCTGGAACGATGTTTGATAGCCTTCTTATAAAATTATTTGTTACGGTCGCAGGAATGATTTATCCCGTCTGTTGTCGGAATATCGCCAAGCTCAAACGGGTTAACACCCTCAATGCACGCAACATTTACAGCATACTGGTCAGGGTTAGCACGCCTTTTGTGGTGAGTATAAATACCACAGTTGGTACAAAAGTAATGCTCGGCTTTTTTGGTATTAAATTGATATAGGCTTAGCTGATTAGCGCCTTTTAGGATTTTAAATGCTGACAACGGAACTGAAGTAACGACAGCTCCGCGACGAGCACACATTGAACAATTGCAGCGACTTAATTCCTCAAAGCCATTTGGAAGCTCGACTTCAAATTCAACATTTCCGCAATGGCACTTACCATTGCTTAAACCTTTAATATTCATATTAACAAAATTCCTGGTCTATTTTTGTGTCATAGCGCCTTACTCATCTGCTAAGCAAGGAAATAGTTTTTTGCAAAAAGCAGCCCTTTGGCTATTCGGTACAGCCAATTATTACGTATCTTTTGGTGCGCCTTCGTTGAATCGTGGAACACCATCAGGGATTCTTTCCCACTTTGCTTTGGAGCCAACATAGATGTGCTTACCGATCTCAATTTCTGGGTCACCGTTAATACAGCCTAATGTGACTCCGTGGACAGATTCGTTAAAAATACCAACAAGGGTAGAGCCACACTTACCACAAAACTGAAGCCCAAAACCCTGGTCACCCACATAAGATGTGAGCAAGTTTCGACCAAATAGCCAATTAAATTCTGCTGCATCTACTAATGCATAGGCAGAGGCCTGGGAACTGAATGCTTTGCGACAACGGGAACAATGACAAGACCTTGCATCGCGAAGCCTGCCATCAATTTGGTATTTTACCCCTCCGCAAAAACACTCACCCGTTATTATCACTTAATGCTCCAGATGTTTAATGGCTCAAGTAAGGTGCTTTTAACACGTAGAGCTCAGAACCGCTCCACGGCAGGTTCGCTACTTCGCTCAGCGTTAATCAAAGCAGCCTGAGCTGAACGAGCCAGCACATATAAGATGCTGCCGCCGCATCGACTATGCAGCGGGAAAAATAAATTGCAGGTGGCCCTTGATCCACTCTATTTTCACTTGCGATCACTTTTCCTATCTTTGAGGCCGGCTAGAGCACCAGCACCCTCAAAAAGAACTACTTGTTTAGCCATTTTGGTTCAAGTAATAAGTATGCAATTCAAATATAGATATAAAGGAAAGCTAGCCAGCTAACCTATGATCCACGATGCCAGATTTCTATCCTAATTAAAATAGGTAGGCCTCAACAGGTGATTGCTGATATGTTGGGTATGCGCTAGCCCACCATTCTCAAGGGGTTGAAGCGACCTATCTCTATATATGGAAGAAAGAAAATCAGGGGGTAGCGATTCAAGCACTTTCATCTCAAAGGCAAAGCCTACCAGGCTATCAACCTAGGAGCAGCAAAGGGGCAACAAAGATGCTAAGAGAAATATACCCAAGAGAAATTCAATCTCCATTAGACACAAAAGAACACATTGACCGGAGCAACTGGCATAGATGGTTAAAATTACACATCCACAAGAACTAGCACGTTTACGCCGCCTGGCCCTTGCTGCACAGGGCCTACTTCAGGCTCAGCCCTATGGGCGTGGTTTGGATGGGGCACGCAAAGCCATCAGACACATAGGATATGTTCAGATTGACACCCTATCTGTGGTAGAGCGAGCACACAATCATGTCCTCTACTCCAGAGTACCGGGATTCAATCCAGCCATGACAAATCAGATGCTGCTCAATGGGGATGTTTTTGAGTATTGGGTACACGCGGCAGCATTTATACCCATTGCTGATTTTCGTTTCTCGTTACCCTACAAACACGCCATTAAAAGTGGCCAAATCCATTGGTATCGAAGCCCTGATAGAAAGCTTATGGGTGAGCTATTGGCACACATACGTTCAGATGGCCCGCTAAAATCCAGAGATATAAACACTAACGCCCAAAAACGAGCCGGTTGGTGGGACTGGAAGCCAACCAAAAAGGCACTTGAACAGCTGTATATGGAAGGTGATCTAATGATCAAGAGTCGCGATGGCTTTCAAAAAGTCTATGATCTCACCGAACGGGTGCTGCCGTCTCATATAAACTCACAAACGCCCAGCATGGAAGAATTTTCAGCACACCTATTAGATCAGCAGTTATGCTGTCATGGGCTTGTTTCTATGAAAGGGCTGACCTACCAGCGCCGTAGTGCGGAACTGCGCAAAGCTGTGAAAGCCTTGGTAAATGAAAGGTTGGCACAGGGCGCTTTAGAACAAGTACAGTTGCACTCTGGTGAAGTATTTATATTGGAAGCAGGTACGCTCGAACGCCGCCTTCCTCAGGTAAAAAACCGTGTGTTGATTCTTTCGCCCTTCGATAACTGTGTTATTCAGCGGGAACGACTCAGATCCCTGTTTCAATACGACTATCAAATAGAGTGTTATGTTCCCGCCGCTAAACGTCAGTATGGCTACTTTTCCCTACCGCTACTTTTCCGAGATGAGTTTGTTGGACGGATGGATTGCAAAGCCGATCGAAAAGCCAGCCACTTAGAAATCAAATCTCTTTATCTGGAGAAACCGTGTGTTGATCAAGACTTACTGATTGCCGCGCTTATAGAAGCCATCACACAATTTTGTCATTTTCAAAAGTGTGACTCAGTGTCTTTGACAAAAGTTCAGCCCAAGCATCTAGGCCAGCCTTTGCGCAGCGCGTTAAAATTTTCAGCGTGACGGGAGAACAAAGGCAATGCAGCGGATGTTATTAAAAGGCTGCCTGAGTTGCCGTGACATCTAGCACTGTTTTTTCTTTCCGCGACAGACCCGCGCTGTTAGAAGTTAGAGTAGGATAATCAGCGTTGCCCCTTCCCAGTTGGTAGATCGTTAAGGCGGAACGAATCTTGTCACTCCGCTCGTCGGCTTCTCCCGCAGCAATAAATAAATCTCTCTCTGGAATAGCAATTAGCCTTCAGGCTTTACGAATGCAGGCAATAGTTGAACAAACTGTGGCTCGGCATCGTCGGTAGTACGATAAACCAGTACTATGCTGGAGCGCTCGGAACCAACAAATAAATACTCTGTGGCACCGAAAACAGCATACTCTACATTTCCTGGTTCATTGCCTTTTTTACCCGCATATTTATCTGAAAAATGGCCATGGCGAGTAATGATATGCTCAACTGATTCTGCTGATTCGTAGAAGACACCGCCATCGAGATTAAACACGGTAAAACCACGGCTAACTCCATCTAGATCACCTTCGTTTACAGTTGCAAAACGATCATTGCCGACCCAGCTCACGCCATCAGGTTTACGCAATACATTTACCAAGCTTTTAGTCGGGTCTATCCTGCAATCTTTCTCGATGTCGATATTATTGAGATCAACGGCGCCCGCACTAAAATGATTAATGATACCGCCATCACTGAGATCAACCAGAATAATATGGTTATTTTCCTGTAGCGTAATCACTGCGATATCGTCGTCATTGATATCCACATACTCAGGCTCGGGATCATTCCCATAGAGACTAGCAAGCCCTGCCAGGCTGACATCACTGATGATCCAGTCAGCAGGATTACCTTTGAGGTCTATAATTTTCAGCAGACCGGCTGGCGCTTGTGACGGAGCGCCATCTTCCAAGTCTTCGTCACGTTCATTTTCAATGACTACCGCAGCGTAAAGGGCATCTGGGGACACTGCGATAGAATCCGGCTGACCAGCCAAAGGGATTACGTTATCCCATTTGTCTGCGGTAACGCTAAATCTGATGCCCAGCTTTTCACTGAGCAAAGCCAAATAACCTGAAGAGATTCCCTGGTGTAAACCCTGCTCACCCTCATAATCAAAAGGGGGGCAGTAAGGCCAATTTGGCATAAAAGCCCCGATGCGCTCTTATTTTGTTTGTCCAACATCGTTTTCATCTCATACTGGAGACGGCTCTTGCTTGCAAAAAGTCATACCGACCTCATAAAAGGTATATATGCTATACCTCTGTTTATCACACCCTGCTGATCACGCTAGGCTAGGGCGAACCGAGAATGAGGATGAATCATGTCCAAACCGATTGATACCCTGTCGGCTCACGACCGTACCGATTTGCAGCATGCACATGCCCTGTTGGAAAACCCCAGTATTGCGGCAAAGCTTAGCAATGTAATCGGTGCTCCAGTCGAGCAGAGCATGAAAATTCTGCCTGACAAGTGGTCGCGGCGCATTCATTCCGTCACGGCTATAAGCATTGATAAAGCGCTGGATGTGGCTGTCGAGTCGATCCCTAAGCGCCCACAAAGAATATTACCCCATAAGTTTTACACGGGGGCCGCCATAAGCATCGGTGCCGCTAGTGGCTTTATTGGGCTGCCGGCTCTGGCGTTTGAGCTGCCCTTAACCACCACCTTGCTACTCAGGGCCATTGCCGATATCGCATTGCAGGAAGGTGAAGCCTTAGACAGTCTTGAGTCTCGGCTAGCTTGCATGGAAGTTTTTGCGCTCGGTGGAATTTCACCCGACGACGACTCAGCAGAAACTGGGTATTACGGAACGCGCGTCGCCCTGTCTATGACCCTTAATCAAGCTGTGCAGTATATTTCTACCCATGGCCTGTCACAAAGGGGGGCACCGGTATTGGTTAATTTTGTTAGCGCTGTTGCCAGCCGTTTCGGCGTGGCTATTTCGCAAAAAACTGCTCTGCAACTATTGCCCGTTGCTGGCGCCCTAGGCGGCGCAACCATTAATGGTTTGTTTATGGAGCATTTTAAGAGCATGGCCCACGGGCACTTTACACTACGACGATTAGAGCGCAAATACGGTGAAGCATTAGTTCGAAAGGAGTATATTGATCTTGTTAACCCTGCTCCCTATTAAAGACTATGCCCTGACACAGGGGGGAGCTTTAGAGGCTGAATCTATCTCCGTTATGGGTGACTATAGTATCACCTCTGCTCGGCGGCCAAACTTAGTATGCGGCGAATTTAACGTCCAAGTGCAGCTCTAATGTATCCGGCCAATATTCACCTGATGTATTCCTCTTTGACAAACTGGTTAAAAGCTATATTTCATGTTGGCCGAAACTTGATCGTTATCCGATAAGTAATCAAAAGCAACGTCCGCTCCTCCACCAAAAAAGGCTGTCTCAAGGCCAACCGTCACCGCATCTTGCAAATCATAATCCATTGAAATACGAATAATATTCCCATCTTCACCCAGCGGGCCTGACATTAAAGCTAAAAACAGAAAATGCACCGTATCATGAAAATAATCCCCTGAAAATCTAAATGCAAAACTACGTTCCGACTCCCCTGGTAGCTCTAAGGAATTAGCTATAAAAGGAACAAAATCTGTAATCTTTTGGTAAACAGTTTCCAAAGCAATACTCGCATTAGTCAGGCCATAATATTCCACCCCTAACATCAAATCCACTCTTGAAAAGTCATGACCTTGCCCTGATGAAAAATTCAAACCATCAATATGGGCCAGCTCAGATTTATATACCCAATCTCCAATAGCTGTCGTTCCCGTCAAACCGAACATAGTTAGGTCTGCTAAGTGCCTTATAGGAAAAGGCAAGCCTTCTTGCCAATAAAAATTGGCTTGGTTTTTATAATAATCTGCATAATAGGCACTCACATCTACCATTAATACTTTGCCTGAAAGCGACGCCCCAAATTCATATTTGTCCTTTCCCTCGCTTTCAGGGTTCACTAAAGGGGGTTGCGGTGTATCAAAAGGATAATATTGACTACCCAATACGGGTTCTTTATCTTTTTCTATTTCAGTTACAATTAAGCCTGTTAGTAACCAGTCATAGAGCTGAATATCCACCTTCATCATATCGGCGGCAACCCTAACATTTTCAATGTCGTTTAACCCAGGCTCCCTATTGTCAAGCGGGTTAATCACATCCACTACCCTTAAATTATCCGAAGTACCCCAAACAACAATTTGCTTCCCTAATGCCACATTCAACCATGAGCTAGCGCGATAACTAACAAAAAACTCATCAACCTCAACCTCTTCTTCGTATGCATCCAGAAATTCCTGGCTATATTCCGACCGCCCATTAACCCGATAAGCCTCATCCTTAAAAGCATGACCATTAAGCTTAAGGTACAGGTCATCTGAAAAACGGTATTTAAGTTTTAAGTTGGTTGTTAATTTAGAACTTGCCCAGTGCCGGTCATCGGGAACACCGGTGGGCGGCTTATCTTTTATTGTATTGTAGGTACGCGAATAGGAAACATTTCCCGAAACATCCCAAGGGTCAATTGCCTTAACCATTGAGGCATCTTTGCTATAGCCTTCTTCTGCAAGATCGAAAGCCCCCATGAAATCATCCACTTCACCACTACTATTTATTTCTTTTTCCATAACAACTGCTGACGGATCAGAGAAGCAATACCCAGACATAAAAGTACACAGAAAGCATGACAATAATAAAGAATATTTTTTTGCAGGAAGCACCCTATAATCCCCTATAAAATGAATTCACCTTAAACAGGTCGGCATCAATTTCTTGATTGTATTTTACACTGGTGTTTTTAAGGATCGTCTGGTGAACAACCTTCTTACCTTTTTTCATAAATATATGGGTTTCGGTAGGCGTCCATATTCCGTCTATTTTTTCTAAGGCCTTAACATCCGTATATTTTATTTTTTTTCCGCCTTTCAGCTTTCGAATAGCCCTTACAACTACATAGTTATTCTTTTGAACAAAGAAAATAGATTCAATATAGCCGGTTTCATTAATGGTGCTGTCATCAATAGGTAGGGCCCGGATAACCCACACGTGCTCATCTCTAACGTATACCTCTTTAAGTATTTCAAAAGAGAAATCATCTAGGTCAATATGACCCATATCTGCATAAGTCAAATCAGAACCCATAAAACTATCTGTCTTGTCGCTACCTGCAATTCTTTTTACCTTATGTAATGCAGGCAAATATAGGTATTGCTCGTCTCCTTTTTTTTTGTCTCCATAACTCTGGTTAAGAAAAGCCGTATCTTTAACATCAGCAGGTTTCAGAAAATACATAGTGCCAAATTCGTCGGCACCCTGGTCTCTTGAGTAAGAGCGCATCACTCTAATTCTTTTTTTACCTTTTTTATCAACCAACGTCATAGTTAAATCTATAACAGAATTATTACCATCATCCCTGCCTTCTACCTTCTCCATGATTGATCTAGCAGAAACAACTTCTGCCATCAAGTCCATTGACGGCAGAAAAGATAAGGCTAGCAAAATAACAAACGATTTAGTTATAAGAGAATGCTCTATCTCTCCTTTCAATGCCAGAAAACCCTGATACTGGCTGACTTTTACGTCGTTCGATTTCTGAATATTCTTTATTAGATATTTCATTTTTCAATATGCTCACGGGGCTATAAATATATTTAGATAGCAATATAACTATAGCAGGGGCTAGGAAAAAATCGGATAACAAGGCAAGAATAATGGACATCCCTGTTATTAAGCCAAATTCAGACAGGTTGCTCATTGACGAGGCAGTAAAAACTAGGAAGCCTGTAGAAAGAACCAGTGTAGTGACTAGCATAGCCCTTCCACTACCCAAAAGGGTTTCCTTTACCGCTTTTGATGAGTCCCTACCATACATGAAATAATTGCGCTTATAATTATGCATAAAGTGGATAGTGTCGTCTACAGCCAAGCCAATCGCAATACTTCCAATTAACATGGTAAATATATTAAGCGTAACCCCTGCATAGCCCATAAACCCCATTGTTATCACAATCGGTGCAACATTCGGAATCATACTTAATAAACCAACCCTAAAACCCCCAAGAAATACAATCATCAACCCACTAATAACAAGCAAGGCAATCATGTAACTCTCTAAAGTACTTGTGGTAATTTCCTTTAACACCTCACCGTATAATGTTCCCACACCCGTAATTCCAATCTTAATGGTTGGTGGGAACATGCTGTCTAATACCGCCTCAATCTTAGGCAATAACACCACATATTTAGACGCATTTTCCCAAGGGACTTTTATTGTCATTCTTGTCTCCCTGAACTGGCTGTCTACAATGATTTCAAGATCGTCAGAGCCGGTGTTCTCAAATAACAAAAACTGTTGGGCTATCATTTCTCTCGTTTCAGGAATTTGATAATATTTCGGGTCATTATTGTTAAGCGCTTGATTTATCTCTTTAATCACATCAGCAATACTGTGCACTTTTCCTATAAAAACCGTATCTTCGCTTAAAGGAAGAATCTGTTCCTTAGCTCGCTCAAGGCCTTTTAAAAACTCCGGATTATAAACGCCATTTTCAACACCCGTGTCAAAAACTATTTCAAATGTATTCACGCCCTTTAACTTATCATTAAGGTGCTCGGTATTAATGCGAACAGCTTTATCTTCTGGGAACCAGTTAAGCGGGTTATACGAGACCTCGACCAAGGTCGCTCCAAAAAAAGACACCACCATAATAACGCAGCTAATAGATAGCACCTTACCCGGGTTGTTGATTGATATTTCGGCAGTACCCTCGAGAATCCTATCAAAGTGAGACTTCTCAGCCTTACCTGAGTTATCAACAACCTCACGCCTCTTAATATCTGAAAAGCCAAGTGTAATCGGCACTAATGTCATCGTATAAAAGAATACAAACATTATACCGCAGGCTGAAACCCAGCCTAGGTTTACGACAGGCTCTAGGTCTGCGGAAAGAAAAGATAAGAAACCAATCGCCGTGGTAATTGAGGTCATTGCAATAGGGGAGCCTGAGTGATTTGCTGCGTAACAAATAGCCTCCCGCTTATCTGCTCCTGCATCAAATGAACGATAAAATATAACCAAGAGATGAACAGTAGCGCCCACTGCAACAGCTATCAAAAACGATGGTAATATTTGAGTTGCCACGGTAAATGCCACCCCTACCCATGCCATCAAACCAAACGTTGATATCATTGACAACATCACCACCGCCATCGGTACAACAACGCCTGACAAACGTCGAAAAAGAGCAAATAAAACCACTATTATAAGAAATATAGCACCGCCCATAAATATAGGCATGTCTGACATTAGTGAGCTTTTAAGGGCATCTAAAACGACAGCCGACCCAGAGACGTACATATTGGTATTTGAATCTTTGTGTTGATTAATAACCGCATTAATAGCTTGAATTGCATCGGTCTCTTCTTTACCAGATAAAAACTGAAAATCTGCTGTTACCGAAATTTCTTCCATCGCACTAAAACCATCAAACAGATCGCCCTGTTCGGTTTCTGGGGTTTTTCCCAATTTAACCAGAATGGTTGTAAAGGTCGCATCCTCTGAAATCAGAAAATTTGCATAGTTGGGGTTAGCAAGCACCAGCTCTTTAATCTTCTTAAAATCGTTCTCAGTTTCAGGCCACTCTCCAAGCAACTCATCCACTGTCAACGTATCATCTTCTCCATAGGTACGCCGTGCATTAATGAGGCTCTCAACCCCATCAAGATAAGGCACGTTTTCCTCAAGAGCGTAATGCATCTGCTTTACTTTATTAAGCGTTTCTTCCGAGAAAATGTTATCAGATTCAATCGCAATGATTACGGCATCGTCTCTGCCGTATTGGTCAAGAAATTTTTTATATTGAACTCTGCCAGGGTGGTCCTCTGACAAGAACCCTATCGTTGAGGTATCTATTACCAAATTAGGTAAATGCCATGCAAAAATGGATGCCAGCATCATAACTAAAACCAGAGATTTAACTTTGTTGATATAAAGTGTCTCACACACTTTTTCAAAACATTCGTCTAAAAATCCTTTTGTTTGCCTCATACTAAACCCCAATAGATAAGTGATTACCCGCAATGCTCCGCGGTATCTAAAGCACATTACGAGCCAAACTATTAAAGGCTATAAAAACAACAAGATAGAGACTTTAGCGCACGAGAGCTGTCTATTTTTTGAACAGATTGTAGCTGTGGGGCTTTACCATCAATCACCAGGCAAACCTGAATAAATGCGCCAATAGGCAAAATTCACTTACTAAGACACTGATTACCAAGCGCTTTTTTAAACGCTCTTTTTTTAATTTTGATCTGCCGGTCTGTAAAAAATCCTGACACCATTTAACTTAACCTGACTCAGGCACCATTGCCTGCGCGGAGCACCAGACCTTTGGGTGTTTGCAGAAGGCCGCATACATAACCATCTCTCGGCTCACTAAATCCGTTAGTTATGGGTTTTTCCGCTGTCCAACCGGTAATTCTGCACGAGCAAAGGCCCATTGCAATAGCCAAGCACACCCAGCACTCAGTTGGCTTTAACCTAGAAACCGCAGTAGGACGCGAAAAACCACCGATCACCTTATTGATGTTGAGACGTTTTATATTTTTTTTGGTGCAACAGCAGGGTTCGGGGACTTTCGTGGCCCTACTGCGGTTTCTAGATTAACAAAGGCATGCGCTATTGTTGGTTGAGTCGAAGACATTAAAAAACCATTACTCATCCTTGGTTTAATTCTTTCTGCCAGTATTACGCTGCAAATATCTAGTGCGCCATAACATCCTTATAGCGGCCACCCAGACAATAGAAGGCCAAGAGAAATGCGCCCGCTCCAGATGTAACCATCAAGCCCATATTCCATACCCTGTCGAACAGGCCCCACTCCAACCACAACCGTGAATCTGACCAGAGAAAGAAAATCACCCCCAGCATCGCACTCGACGCCAAACCAAGTCGCAGCAGAAAAACACCCCACCCCGGCTGAAAATAAAACACCCCTTGTCGTCGCAAACCGAGCAACAACCACCCCGCATTCATAAATGCAGACAGCGACGTGGCCAACGCCAAACCAACATGAGCCAGCGGCCAAATTAAAATCAAGTTAAAAACCATATTCGCTGCCATTGCTTTAATACCAATTTTGACGGGCGTTTTGGTATCTTGCCGGGCAAAATACCCCGGCGCTAGCACTTTAATCAGCATAAACGCCAGCAATCCCAAGCTATAGGCACGCAGGCTTTGGGCCGACATCGCTACAGAGCGAGCATCAAATTCACCCCGATGAAAAAGCACAGTAATAATAGGTTCTGCCAACACAAATAAAGCCAGCGCAGCCGGCACACCCACCAACAAGACCATCCGCATCGCCCAATCGAGAGTTTTAGCAAACTCCGTCGATGATTGTGCTGCGTGTTTTTGAGACAGGCTCGGCAAGATCACAGTGGCCAATGCAATACCTATAACACCCAGTGGCAGCTCCACTAGCCGGTCTGAGAAATACAACCAAGACACACTTCCCGTTTCGAGAAACGACGCCAGAACCGTATCCAGTAGCAAATTAATCTGACTCACCGATACACCAAACAACGCCGGCAACATCAAGGTCATAATTTGTTTTACCCCATCGTGCTGCTGGGAACCAAACGGTGAAAACTTTGGCTTTGGGAACAGGTGTATTTTGATTAAAAACGGCAAGTGCAGTAACAACTGAAACACGCCTGCAATCAAAACTCCCCAAGCCAAAGCCGTAATGGGGTGTGCAAACAATGGTGAAAACCACAAGGCAGCACTAATTAAACAAATGTTGAGCAATACAGGTGCGAACGCTGGCACGGCAAACTGCCCATAGCTATTCAACACGCTGCCAGCAAATGCGGTTAAGGAAATAAAGAATAGATAAGGGAAAGTAATGCGTAACATTTCACCCGCAAGCCCGAGCTTATCGGGCTCATCCAGAAAGCCCGGAGCAAACAACACTATCAACCATGATGCAGTGAGCACCGCCACCACCGTCAACAGGCCCAAAATAGCCGCTAAGGTGCCTGCAACATAGTTGACCAGCTCTTGAACCTCCTCATGGCTACGCTTGGTCTTGTATTCACTTAAAACAGGGACAAAGGCCTGGGCAAAAGCCCCTTCCGCAAAAAGTCGGCGCATAAAATTAGGCACTTTGAAGGCCACAAAAAACGCATCAGCACCCATTGAGGCGCCGAATACCGAAGCAATGGTGACATCACGCATCAGCCCAAGGACACGAGAAAGCATGGTGAAAGCACTGACTATGCCTGCTGACCTCGCGACGCCTTGCTGCTTTTTGCTTCCCTCATCCTGGTCGCTCACACACGCTCCTTTTTGTATTTTACCTACTGATTGTAAACCCCTTCGGTTATAGCGCTAGGGGACCAAGCCGCTTATAATAGTAAAGCTCGGTGCACTTCTCTAGCCTTGTTCTACACTGCTAGACGTATCGAACAAAATTGATGGCCAGTTTTCAACAAACGCCATGAATTAAATTGACAAAAATGAAAAAAACGGGCATAGTCCCGCAACTTTTATGGGGCGAATTAATTTCGCACACCAATCAGATTCAGTATTAATTTTCTAGGAGCAAGGCATTGGCCAACTCACCACAAGCAAAAAAGCGAGCAAAGCAGTCTGAAGTGCGTCGTCAGCGTAACGTTGCCCTGCGCTCAAAGGTACGAACTAGCGTTAAAAGCATTCTCAAAGCCATTGAGAGCGGCGACAAAGAAGCCGCAATAAGCGCTTTCAAGGCTGCAGTACCTGTTATCGACAGCATGACAACCAAAGGAATCTTGCACAAAAATAAAGCCGCTCGTCAAAAGAGCCGCTTGAATGCACAGATCAAAGCAATGGCCTAACTATGACCTAGTCATGGGCTTACGCTAATAAAAAAACCGGCATCAGCCGGTTTTTTTATGCCTGCGTTTTAGCAGGTGATTGCAATAGCCTGTACCGAGCAGCCTACACCAACACAAGATTATCCCGGTGAATTAGCTCTTCTTCGGCCACATAGCCCAGCGTCGCTTCAATCTGGCTACTGCTTACACCAGCAATCAGCTGGGTTTCACTCGCCGAGTAGTTACTGAGCCCGCAAGCTATCTCCTGCCCCTGCTCATCAAGGCAGCGCACCATTTCGCCTCGCAAGAAGCTTCCTGATACCAGTAAAACACCCACAGCAAGCAAACTCTTGCCTTCTTGTCGCAATACGCGCACCGCGCCCTTGTCCAGCACCAGCTCGCCACGCATCTGCAAATGCCCAGCTAACCAACGCTTTCTTGCCGTGACCGCAGACTGGTCAGCGAGCAGCAGCGTCCCTAGGCCATCACCGGCAATAACGCGATTGATGATATTTTCTGTGCGGCCATTTGCCAGCACTGTGTGCGCCCCTGAGCGCGCTGCAAGGCGCGCAGCGCTAAGCTTGGTAGACATGCCTCCACGCCCAAGGTCACCCCTACTCTCTCCCGCCATTGCATCCAGCGAGGCATCCAGCGACCCCGCCTCAGTAATCAAGGTCGCATCAGGAGACAAGCGAGGATCTTTGTCATACAGGCCATCTTGGTCAGTAAGTACCAGCAGCAAGTCAGCTTCAAGCAGATTGGCCACCAAGGCACCCAAGGTGTCGTTATCACCAAAACGTATTTCATCAGTGACCACGGTATCGTTCTCATTCACGATAGGAACAACGCCTAGCTCCAGCAAAGACAACAGTGTGCTGCGAGCATTCAGGTAACGAGTACGGTCGGCCAGATCTTCATGTGTCAAAAGAACTTGTGCTGCATGCAGACCATGTTTCTTAAAGCAGGATTCATAGTGTTGCACCAACCCCATTTGCCCGACAGCCGCAGCGGCTTGGAGTAGGTTTAGCGCATGGGGGCGCACCTCCATCCCCAGTGTCGCCATGCCCGCGGCAACTGCGCCAGAGGACACTAGCACCACCTCAATCCCTTGTGCGCGCAGGCCTGCAATCTGGGTCACCCAGCGCTGAATCCCAGACTGGCTCAAACCTCGACCATCATCCGTCAACAAAGCGCTGCCCACTTTGATGACACAACGGCGGATATTTTTTAAATTCTGCCTCACTTTACACCCTTGACCTCGGCCAATTTAAGACCACTTCTAAAAATAATATTTTCATGTGCGGACAAGGAGGCCCCACACCGAGAGCCGCAGCGCATAAGGCATACACGGAAATTCGAGCACGGAACTGACGCAGCTATCGTGTAAAAAGTATATTTTTAGGGGCGCCTTTAACCCGCCTGCTTATTAAAGAACAGATGCCTATTCGACGTAAAAAACCTCTGGGCCATCGAAGTCATCATCATCGTCGTCTTCGTCATCACCTTCTTCTTGAGAAAGTTTTCTCTGCTCTCTTCGAAGCGCTTTCTGCTCGGCTAGCTCTCGCATTTTAGCGCGAGCTTCTTCTTCGAGGGTTATGCGATGCTGCTCTTCTTTCTCAGCGAATTCCACATCTTCTTCACATCGAAACGCGCACTCTTCAATGTATTTCATAATTTCTTTACAGACATCATCGGTGCCTTGATGACTGATGGCTGACACCACAAAAACCGGCCCTTTCCAGTTTAATTCATCCACCATACGCTGACGAAGCGCTTCTCTTTCTTCTTCTGGCACCATGTCAATTTTATTCAAAACCAGCCATCGCTCCTGACCAGCCAAAGCAGGGCTGAATTTTTCCAACTCACGCATAATAACCCGCGCACTTTCAGCTGGGTCGGAGCCATCCATAGGAGCAACGTCGACAAGGTGCAGCAATAAACGGGTTCTCGCCAAATGCTTCAAAAAACGAATCCCAAGGCCCGCGCCTTCTGCAGCACCTTCAATCAAGCCGGGGATATCAGCAATCACAAACTGCTGGTGGCGACTAATGGCCACCACGCCAAGGTTTGGGATCAGTGTGGTAAAGGGGTAATCAGCAACTTTTGGCTTCGCCGCAGAAACAGAGCGAATAAAGGTGGATTTTCCCGCATTGGGCAAGCCTAGCAGCCCTACGTCAGCAAGCACTTTTAGCTCAAAGCGTAGCTCCCGTATTTCTCCTTCCACGCCATTGGTGGTTTTTCGTGGCGAGCGGTTGGTGCTACTTTTAAACATTGCATTGCCCGCACCACCATGGCCGCCTTTTGCAACGATAACCTCTTGTCCTTCTTCGACCAAATCAGCCAGCACTTCTTCCGTGCCCTCGCTAATAATGGTGGTACCAATAGGCACCGAAAGCCACAGGTCGTCACCGCTTCTACCGGTGCAGTTTCCACCGCGCCCGCCTTCACCCCTTTTTGCTCGGTGGCGACGGGTGTAACGGAAATCAACCAGGGTATTAACCGCGCTCTCAGCACGAACTATGATGCTCCCGCCGCGCCCACCGTTACCGCCATCGGGGCCACCCATGGGTTCAAATTTTTCTCGGCGAAAACTTAAGCAACCATTTCCGCCGCTGCCTGCTTCCACATGTATCACTGCTTCATCAACAAATTTCATTATGCTTCTCCAGTGGCCAGAACGACCAATAACCTTTCGATCAAGCCCTGGATAAATCAGAAATCCGGTGCTTTATAATTCAGGGTGCGCCAGCAATTTTCAACAATCTGCCACAGCCCACTAAAACAAAAAGGCCCCACCAGTATCACTGGCAGGGCCTTTTTTTATTAAATCTGATTAAATCCCATTAAACTTTGAGGATTCAATTTAACGACTCATGCGCTCGTTAATACGCCGGCCAGTTGCAATTAAGCAGCAGGCACGATTGAGATATACTTACGGTTTTTCGGGCCTTTTACTTCAAACTTAACAACACCGTCTGCTTTTGCAAACAAAGTATGGTCTGTACCACAGCCAACGTTGATTCCTGGGTGGAAGCGTGTGCCACGCTGACGAACCAGTATGTTACCAGCGTTCACGTTTTGACCGCCGTATCGCTTAACGCCTAATCGTTTCGATTCCGAATCGCGACCGTTTCGAGTACTACCGCCTGCTTTTTTATGTGCCATGAGTTTTCTCCTTCAGACTAAGCGCTAATTCCAGTGATTTTCACTTCGGTGAACCACTGTCTGTGACCCATTTGCGTACGACTGTGCTTACGTCGACGAAACTTCACAATTTTAATTTTTTTATGTCGGCCATGAGCAACAATTTCAGCGCTCACTTTACCGCCTTCTACATAAGGCGCGCCAATTTTGACTTCGGAGCCGTCTGATACGAGCAGCACTTCTTCAAAATCAATAACTTTACCTGGCTCAACATCTAGAAGCTCTAACTTCAAAGTTTCACCTTCGGTGACTCTATGCTGCTTGCCGCCGCTTACGATAACCGCGTACATATCTAACTCCGTGGAATTCTGTAGCAAATGAATGGCCCT
>JAHRVS010000147.1 GCA_019090565.1 Gammaproteobacteria bacterium | reverse complement strand
GGTTAGCATAACCTAATTTTTCCATAAGGGTAACTTCTAGTTGCTCCATCTTTTCGGCATCCTGTTGCTGAATATGGTCGTAACCGAGAAGATGTAACACACCATGGATGGTCATATGCGCCCAGTGGGTTTCGACCTGCTTTCCTTGTACGTTGGCCTCGTGGATAACGACTGGGGCGCAAATCACCAAATCGCCAAGTAAAGGAACGTGAAACTCGGGGGTTTGTTCGTAAGCAAAGGATAGCACGTTAGTGGGTTTATCTTTATTTCGGTAGGTACGGTTCAGGGTTTGACTCTCATTATCATCAACAATGCGGATAGTCAGCTCCTGCTCATCGTTATGTTGATTGAAGGGCGCCGCTGCAGCGAGTTCGGCCCACTTGCCAAATTGTTGTGCAGAGGGGGCGTTGTCGCTCGAAATATATTGTACCTCTAGCAGGACTCGTCTTTTCATTAGCGCGACTTCCGCCCATTTTTGTTTTCCTCTTGCCGGGGGGTTTTTAGGTCATGTGCATCGTAAGCCTCAACGATGCGCTGTACCAGGCTGTGTCGCACCACATCTTTTGCTTTGAAAAAGGTAAAGCCAATGCCTTTTATATTTTCCAATATGGCAGTCGTATGGCGTAACCCTGACTGTGCGCCAAAAGGTAAGTCGGTTTGTGTGGGGTCTCCGGTAATAACGGCTTTTGAGCCAAAGCCAATACGAGTCAAAAACATTTTCATTTGTTCTGGTGTTGTATTTTGGCTTTCATCGAGAATAATAAATGCGTGATTAAGGGTTCTTCCGCGCATGTAGGCCAGTGGTGCAACTTCGATGATTTGTTTTTCAAGCAGTTTGTTGACTTGCTCAAAACCAAGCATCTCATAAAGCGCATCATAGAGTGGCCGTAAATAAGGGTTGATTTTTTCTGCAAGGTCGCCTGGAAGAAAACCCAGCTTTTCACCGGCTTCGACAGCAGGCCTGACCAGTAGTATCCTCTTAACCTCGTCTTTTTGCAAAGCGTCTACAGCGCAGGCAACGGCCAAATAGGTTTTCCCTGTGCCTGCAGGGCCAACACCAAAGTTAATATCGTTTTGACGCATTTTTATAAGATAACTGGCTTGGTTTTCTCCTCTAGGACGAATTAAACCTGCACGGGTTTTAATTTGGATATCGCTACCAGGGCTTCGAGAAGAACCCTCTTTCACATTGCCGCGAACCTCGGTGAGGTAAAGGTGAATGAGGTCGGGGTCGAGATCTGCTTTGTGCTCGGTTTCGGCGTAAAGTTTAGTGAGCAGGTTGGCGGTAAGCGTAATGGCTTTGCCTCCCCCTTCAATGCTAAGTTTGTTCCCTCGCTGGTGTATCTTCACCTCAAGGCTGTGCTCAATTTGTCGAAGGTTGCCGTTCATTGGGCCGCAAAGGCTGGATATCCTGTCTGTTACGTCAGGGGAAAGGGTGAGGATGGATGATTCCCTATTCTGTGGTTCAGCGGAGCTGCTCAAATAATTCCCAACCTTTTGTTTAATGATTTGTTCGAATCTCTTATCAAGGCCCCTCTAATTGTGTGCCTTTTACGAGACAGCTATATCGCTGGTCAAAACTTCTTCAAAATTAGCGTGGCGTACATTGTATCCCTAAGCCCCTTACTTGAACCTTGGTGTGCGACATATAGGCCGTAGCTCTTCGTGAGGGGCTTTCTTCTTCTCACATGTATATCACAATTTTGCAGGTGCCTATCAGTTTGCCAGACTCAGTTTACCGGACTGGCGAAAAGATGTATTTTTAATTTTGCGTTGTTAAGTGGTGGTGGACAAGAGGCCTCTGTTATTAATAACAAGCCTATTGGTACTCATCATTCCACAACACTAAGAAAAGCACCTTTTAATGAATTGCTGTATGCGCTGGTGATTTCAACAAAGGCAAATTGACCGATAATACCTGTGTCTGCGTGCTGAAAATTTACGACTCGGTTGTTCTCGGTGCGGCCTTTTAGCTCGCCAGGGTCTTTTTTGGATATCCCGTCGACCAGTATTTTTTGTTTGCTACCCACCATTTTTCGGCTAATGAGCTGAGCATTTTGGTTGATTTTTTGTTGCAGGATCGCAAGGCGTTCTTTTTTTACCTCGATTGGCGTGTCATCACTTAGCTCTGCCGCAGGTGTGCCAGGGCGTGCGCTATAAATAAAACTGTAAGAGTGGTCAAAGCCAATGTCGTCAATGAGCGTTAAGGTCTCATGAAAGTCCGCTTCTGTTTCTCCAGGGAAGCCCACAATGAAATCAGACGAAATGCTGATACCAGGGCGCGCTAACTTTAACGCTCGGATTGTTTCAATATAGGATTCAATTTGGTGGTTACGCTTCATGGCAGACAAAATGCGGTTAGAGCCACTTTGCACCGGCAGGTGAAGGTGGCTAACCAACTCAGGGGTGGTTTCATAAACTTTAACCAATGAGCTATTAAATTCAATAGGATGAGAGGTGGTGTAACGAATTCGGTCTACGTTTTGAATGGTGGCAATGTCTGCGATGACTTCGGCGAGATCTATTTCGTCACCATTGGGGTGCATGCCTTGGTAACCATTGACATTTTGCCCTAACAGGTTGATTTCTCTGACCCCTTGTGTTGCCAGATAGGCGACTTCAGCAATCACGTCATCATAGGGGCGGCTTACCTCTGTGCCTCGAGTATAAGGCACCACACAAAAAGTGCAGTACTTGCTGCAGCCCTCCATGATTGAAACGAATGCGGTTGCGCCTTTTACGCTTGGAGAGGGCAAATTATCGAATTTTTCTATCT
>JAHRVS010000146.1 GCA_019090565.1 Gammaproteobacteria bacterium | reverse complement strand
TTGGCTTTCTCTTTAAGACGTTCCTGAATGACAAACGCGCAAACAATCAATAAAAGAGAAGCGATGACAGTCAAGAGCCAGACTTGACCAAGTGATGTATTAGGTTTGTTTTGAAGATTCATTTTTTCGTTGTCATTGATAGTGGCTATGGATACTCTAGCTAAACCGTACCGTCAATTGTAACTGAACAGGTCAGTTTTGGTTTAGAGTCTTCCCAATCGCCAATATTGAATGGCGCTTATGGGTTATACCAGAGCCAATCTATCCCCATCAGAATCAAGTATAGTTGAACTATTTGACAGCAATCATAGAATGGCTGCAATGGGGCATCATTTGCCCGTTTCACGTGATCAGTTTGAGGGTTTCAGAATTCAGGTGGTTTGTGAATCTGTCGGTTCGTGGTTTTATAAGCGCCTGGTGTTCAGAGATTGAACCTCCCGCCACATTTTGTGCAAGATGTTATACATATAGGTAAACATTAATTGAAGAAAGCGCTAATAATTATTGCTTTGTTAATGGCAACTTTATGTGGTCTATTTTTGCTTATTGAACACGATTCTTGGGGCTTAATCTCTAGCAAAAAGTCACCAGATCAAAGTTATATTCTTCACCACTATAAATATTACTCAGACAGTAACCGTCATGCCCCTTATGGCGACTATGTTTTTCTTACATCTAAACATAGTCGCCAACCAGGAAAGAAAGGGCATGTGGTTTTTGCTGGCTACTGCAGAAACTCACTGACTTACTCTTGGCAGACTGATACGAACGTTAACGTAATATGCGAGATACAAAATGCAAAAGACATACGCACATATTCTAGCAGGGCTTTTGGTGTTAATATAAATATACAAACAATAATAAATAAGGGCTCTTAGCTCGGGTTACCCTTACTGTAATGACTGATATCCTTAAAGCTTTCCATTTATATATTAAATCACGTCCTGATTCCTATCTCTTTTCTTCTTATGCCTTCCAACCTTGAAAGTTGAACTGGTTCCGCTTCGCACTTCCAGGAATACTCTTATGATGCCGTGGGTAGGCTTTCTTCCCTTGGGTGACTCATATGAGGATAAATAATTTGACTCAACGCAGGGGGTCGCGATAAAGCCCATAGGGAGGATAGGAGTAAAGGGGGTAAGTGGTAGCTTCCTATTGGCTGTAGATGCAACGCAAGGGTTGGGCTGCAGTTTATTATAAAGTGATAGTTGCCATATCATCTTCTTTGGATAACGGCAAGACCTGACTTTTTATCTTTGTTTACGGTGTAGCGCGTTCTTGCTGTTCGGGCTAGGCTCTATGCTTTTGGTTTGTTTAGAGTTTAATGGATGGCCCCGGGTTGTTACCAAGACTTCAAGCTGGCATGGGTGTTTTTGTGTGTATCCGTTAGATACCCATCTTAAGCTTAAGCCGCAATTTTTATAGATGCCCTAACTATTCACACTGGCATGAAAAACAAAAATTTCTAATATACTAATCTTGGTAGCTTACTTATGAAGAATACGGTGCTATTTAAACAACGGATACTGACAGTAATGCTCTGTGGTGTAGCAGTGCTGATGAGTGCAGGCGTGGTTCGCTCAGGCCCTATGGATAAATGGGAATCGTGGATACTCGCAGATCATCAGCAACATGATTGTCCATGGGTTATGGCCAAAGGTGAAAACAGGGTTTGTATCTGGCCTAGTAAGTTGGTTCTGAAAGCGAGTGATAAGGGTGGTGCTTTTACCTATACCGTGGACGTTTATGAAAAGAATGCGTTCATCACGTTACCCGGCAATGTCGATCACTGGCCTACCAATGTTGTTGTAAACGGTATAGCTGCCCCCGTTGTTGAGCGGAACAGGCTTCCGCATATTGCAATTACTGCCGGTCACTATGAAGTATCAGGCAATTTCTCGTGGCATAAACGTCCCGGTCAGCTGACTATTCCCCGACACGTAGGCATTGTCTCCTTGCGGGTTGACGGTAAAACCCGAGTTGTTGACCGCCGGAATACGCAACTTATTTTTTCCAGTAAATCCGATGGCTCACAAAAGAAAGCCAATGACAGCCTGAGCGTTGAGGTGTTTCGTTTGTTAGATGACGGTGTGCCAGTCAGGATGAGCACCCATATAACCCTTTCAGTGAGTGGCAAGGCAAGAGAAATAGTCTTTGGCAGTGTTATGCTTGCCGGCACCGAGGTGCTACATATTCAATCACAGATACCGGCGCGCATCGACGCGGATGGCACCATGAGAGCCCAAGTCACTGCAGGAGAGCATACAATACAAATCCACTCTCGGTTCACCGTGTCCCCAGATTCTATTACCACCAAAAAACTCACCAACGAATGGCCTGAATACGAATATATCAGCTTTAAATCTGCAACCGATGTACGTCAGGCAAAGCTTTCAGGCCCAGTGAGTATTGATACCACTCAAATATCGATCCCCCGTGGGTGGGAAGAGTTCCCCACGTATAGAATGGGCAGCGGCGAAACGCTCAATATAGAAACCGAGTACCGTGGTGACCACTCTCCTGTCGCCAATGAGCTGCATGTAAAACGGGACTTGTGGTTAGATTTTGATGGTGCTGGTATCACGGCGCTAGATCGTATTAGCGGAAAAATGAACAAAGGCTGGCGTATCGATGCAGCTAAGGGAACAAACATCGGGCGTGCAACCGTTGATAGCGCCCCAGTATTAATAACCATGAATGAAAGTTTAGAAGGGATCGAAGTTCGAAGTCCTAATATTGAATTAGAGGCCGTCACGCGAACAGCGTCCACATCAGGTTTTTCAGCATCGGGGTGGGATGCACGATCAGACAAATACAATGCAACTCTACACTTGCCGCCTGGGTGGCGTGTTCTCCATGCCTCCGGTGTGGATAGAATATGGGGAACTTGGTTGAGCAAGTGGGATTTATGGGATGTGTTTCTGGTGTTAATCACCGTTTCGGTGACCCGCAAACTTATTGGCAACGCCGTGGCTGTACTCGCTGGCGGGGCCTTCCTGATTGTTCTACATGAACCTGGCACACCACTGTTGATTATTCCCTTGTTGTTAATGGTGATTGCGCTACTGCCTGTCGTATCAGGCAAAATAAAGTCTGTACTACGCAGTGTGGGTGGGGTACTTGGTGTGGTGCTGGCCCTATCAGTCATTGCCTTTGCAGTGAGCACTTTCCGTCTTGCTATTTATCCCTCGCTTGAACGCGCTGAAATCGGGACGTACAAACAAAGCAATTATGAACGCTCAATTTCACAAGTGACATCGAGTTCTGTCACACCAGTGATGCTGGACGATAGTGGGGCCGTGGTACGCAAGAAGTCCAAGGGGCAAAACATGCGTCTTGAGGAAAGCGCAGAAAAACGTAAACAAAGCCTTTATCAAGTGACCGAGAATGACCGAGTTCAAACCGGCCCAGGCTTGCCGACTTGGACATGGAATTCAGTAACCTTCAATGCCAGCGGTCCAGTGCCCGCTAATCAAACACTTTCCATTTATTACAGTTCGCCGTTGGTAACATCGATCTGGCGGGTGGTATCCGTCTTTCTCGTGGCGCTGTATGCAGGGATGGTCATTATGCGCCTTGTTCGTTTAAGTCAATTCAAGGGCGTTGAGGGTTCTGGTATGGCCGGAACTGCCTCTGTACTGGCAATGGGCTTTGTCATATTGCTTGGGGTATCCGGCAGCCCGAATACAATGGCGCAAGAGTACCCACCTAAATACCTGTTAGACACATTGGAAAAAAGGTTAATCAAAGCACCTGACTGCCTGCCAAGTTGTGCCAGCCTTAATGATGGGCGAATCGTTGTCAGTGGTAGAAAGATTACCATACAGTTCAGTGCCTATACGGATGCAGATACTGCACTACCCCTTCCTCATGGCCATGGAACATGGGAATTGGGGCTAGTCAGTGAGAATGACAAGGCGCTGCCACTTCGCAAAAAAGGGAACAAGCTTTTTGTCCGTTTATCTAAAGGCCATCACCTGATCAAAGTACAAGGTAAAATTATTGCCGATCAAGCCACCGTTGGTTTTCCCCTTGCCATTCATAACATGCAGGTGTCTGCGTCCGATTGGGCAGTGGAAGGCCTGATTGATGGTCGTGTGAAAAATTCAATTTTAACCTTACGAGCCATTGATAAAAATGCATCGCAGAAAGTCGATACTCTCAAAGCGGACCCAGCGCCGGAATTTGTAAAGGTGAGGCGCCACTTTGTATTCAACAAAAAGTGGAATGTCGAAACTACGATACAGCGTATTTCACCAAAACAAGGCGCTATTTCATTGCCAGTCAAACTTATCCAGAATGAAAAGCTGTTGAAGGATATGGGCGCGGTAAAGAACGGAGAAATCGTCGTTCAGTTAGGTCATCGTCAGAAATATGTCTCGTGGTTGTCCTCCATTGAGCCCACAGACAGGCTGCAACTGAAAGCATCCGACGGCGCTATTTATCTAGAAGAATGGTCGTTCACACCTTCATCACTTTGGCGATTGACGTATGAGGGCATACCGCCGGTAAAACCCAATACCGATGCCAACGCCTTTGAGCCTATTTTTAAACCATGGCCTGCTGAGACTCTGGTCGTCGATGTAAGAAAGCCTGCAGGCATTCCTGGTGATACGCATACAGTTGAAAGTGCGGTACTGAAAGTAAATGCTGGCAACAAGCTTCAGCGTTCAACATTAACACTAGAAATTCGGTCTAGCCTCGGTACAAACTACACGGTGACCCTGCCTGAAGGCTCGGAAGTATTAAAATTTAAAGTTGATGATAGGGCAATGAATACGCCATTAGGACGTGAAGTAAAAATCCCACTACAGCCGGGTTCACAATCGGTTGTGATTGAGTTTCAATCATTGGCCGATATGGGAGTGGTTAGCTATAGCCCAGAAGTAATCCTACCCGATGGCGCAACTAACGTCAGAGTTCAATATGTCCTACCTAAAGATCGCTGGCCACTGTACCTTCATGGCCCAGCGATAGGGCCCGCGATGCTTTATTGGGGCGTGCTGTGTGTGATTGTTCTCGGCGCGCTTGCGCTGCCTCGCCTCGCAAGCGCGTTAAATTTCAATATGCCTATTGCTATGACTGGGTGGCTACTGTTGGGAGTAGGGCTATCAACGGTGAATGGTTATGGGGTATTGGTGATTGCTGTGATGTTTTTCATGCTCGCAGCTAGGAAGCAGCTAATAAAACCAGAGGCTATGGCACCGCTTAATTTTAACATGATGCAGTGCGCCATTGTAGCTTGGGTGGGGCTGGCTGTTCTTTGTATGGTTGCCGCCATTCCAATGGGGTTATTGTCTAACCCAGAAATGAAGGTTGTCGGGAACGGCAGTAGTAGTCATTTCTATAATTATTATCAGGATATTGTAGGAGTGCCCGAGGGGTTTCCATCGGTGACAGTCGTTAGCGTTCCAATATTAGCCTACCGTGGAGTGATGCTTCTGTGGTCACTGTGGTTATCGACCCAGCTAATTCGATGGACAGGGTGGGGATGGGGATGTTTTTCCGAAAAAAAATCTTGGATGCCCACTAAGACTGTAAGCGATGATGGTGAAAAGTAGGGCATAAAAAAATAATCAAAGGGATACGCGAATCCTGCCCTATTGTCGATGGCAATCTACATCTACTCCCTTTGCCCCTCAATGATGTTCATATAAAAAAGACGTTAAGCCAGAGGGTGCCTTACAGCAATGACTGATACTCAAGAATTGGTCATTGCTTTTACCATACAAAAGATACGCACCAGTCAGTATTAATCATTGCCAGCGGTACAGGCCTTTCCACTGTCTTTGGTATAGCGAGAGATGCTATTTATTCACGCCACAAAGGGAATATTTTTCTTTACCATGACAAAGTTGCTTTCTCAAGGCACAAGCAACTTGATGGTTGGATGGTCTACTTATCTGGTCATCCTGACATGGTGCATGAGGCCACAAACAAAGCGATAGAAAACGGTGTGGATACAAATATCCTTTTTGCCGATCCGTATGAGTTCGGTGGTCGCCTTGACCTCGCAGTACAAACATCAGAACAGTACAATCAGAAACTACCCGAACCTGACTGGCCTGATCCCACCCCTGAAGTCTGGGCAGCGCTGGATAACGGAAAAATACTAACTAAAATACTGACTGATTTTTACACCCTTGTTTTTAGTGATCCACGGCTTTCGCCATTTTTCAAGGGCTACACTATCACCCGCCTTATTGAAAAACAGTACTCATTCCTCTACCGGCTACTTACCGGCGAACGTGTTTACTTTGGTGAAAGGCCTAAAAATGCACACCACTGGATGGTCATCAGCAATGAGCTTTTTGATTATAGGGAATCTCTTTTCTTTTCCTGTTGTGAAAAACACCACGTCCCTCTAGATGTAATGGATAAGCTACGCATTATCGATGCCGCGAGCACGAACACCTCGATAACGTTTTTGCGGGTTAAGGCGTTCCTCTTTTGGGGTGTTTTTATCTCTACTTGATAAGTGAACTCCTTACTCTCTGGCTCAGACCAAGTAATTAATACGAAAATCCGCTACCGCCTAAATGTGGTCGGTATTATGTTGCAGGGGTAACAAGTAAGGAAACCACCCAGATATGAGCAAGATTTAAACTTACCAGCTATAGTCCATATAGAATATAGGGATTTGCATTTGCAAATCAACCAAGATCTATCAAGGTGATACGAATGAGGCCATCGCAGTCCAATTTGGAAAACTTTTCCATATTTATTAAGAACTTGCCTGTACGGAAGAAATTGATTGCCGGATTTGGGGCTGTACTAACTATTCTAGTAATGCTGGTGGCATTTATTGAATACAAATTAGTAGCTCAAGATACCCTACAAACACAAGTCATTGAATTGCGTTTCCCCACCAATATTGCAGGACATGACCTTGTTAATGGTATTAACCATTCATTGGCTGCGCTACGTGGCTATATGATTTTAGGTAAAGATGATTTTAAGCAGCAACGCCTAAAAGCCTGGCAGGATATTGATAAAAATCTCAATATCATGACCAAAATGTCAGAAAACTGGACTGAAGCAAAAAACATAGCAATGCTGAAAGAGCTAAAGCTAACGCTTAGGGCGTTCAAGGCTACCCAGGAGAAAGTGGAAGAAGTAAGCCACAGCCCAGATGAACAACCGGCTATGAAAGTACTGATTATTGAGGCCGCCCCTCGAGCAGAAAAGGTTGTCAAAGCAATCACTGGAATGATCAATGAGGAAAAAAAGCTCGCTGCAAACCCGCAACGTAAAGCACTGCTGGCTACGTTTGCTGACTCTCGGGGCTCATTCGCTATGGGTTTGGCATCCATTCGAGGCTACCTGATTAGCGGAGATCAGAAATGGAAGGATGATTTTCAGCAACGCTGGGCCATAAACAGCGCGCGACTAAAAACGATTAAAGACAATTATTCAATTCTTACTCAAGCACAAAGGAGGTATTTTAAAACCTATGTAACGATGCGAGAAGAGTTTGCTCCCTTACCAACAAAAATGTTTGAAATTCGTGGTTCAAATAAGTGGAATATGGCCAACTTCCTACTCGGTACGGAGGCGGCACCCCAAGCAGGTAAGGCGTTGGAAATACTTTCTACTATGGTTGAAAATCAAAACCTGTTAGTAGTCAATGATGCAGCCGAACTGCAACAAACCAGCACCAACCTTAAAATAATTTCTATCATTGCCGCCCTTCTTGCTGTCGGCTTTGGCGCGTTTATCGCGCAATTTATCACAAGAATGATCACATCTTCACTTACTGAAGCCATTAAAGCATCTAGGCGTATCGCTGACGGCGATTTGTCAGGCCACATTACCATTGATACAGAAGATGAAACAGGCCAACTACTGCAAGAAATGAAACACATGCAGGAACGGCTGATTCAAGTTATCGAAGAGGATGTGCAGGCCATTGTTGATAGCGCTAAAAAAGGAGATTTAAGCCAGCGTATAGAACTCAGCAATAAAAGTGGTTTCTACCAAAACCTCAGCAGCAGTATTAATGAATTAGTAGCGGTTAATGAAAATGTTGTTAACGACACCGTCCGTATGCTCGGTGCCATGGCCGAGGGGGATTTAAGCCAATCCATCCGTACTGAATATGAGGGCGCATTTAATGATCTTAAGCAGTATGCCAATAAAACAGTTCAAAAGTTAACTCGGGTTATTGAGGGCGATATCCAAGATCTCGTTGATTCCGCTCGCAGTGGTGACCTAAGTCAACGTATCCCTCTCGACGATAAAGAAGGTTTTTTTAAAACCCTAAGCAGCGGTATTAATGATTTGGTAAATGTCAACGAACGTGTGGTGGATGATACTGTACGCATGTTTTCCGCCATGGCCCAAGGTGACTTGAGCCAACATATTGATAGCGATTACCAGGGAGCTTTTAACACACTCAAACAAGATGCCAATCAAACGGTGGAAAAACTTACCCAGGTGATAGAAGGTGATATACAGAAGTTGGTTGATGCAGCGCTTAATGGTGAATTAAGCCAGCGTATTGATATTGAAAATAAAACCGGGTTTTTCAAAGCTCTCAGCCAGAGTATTAATGAGCTGGTGGATGTGAATGAGCGAATACTTAACGACACAGCCAGAGTGATGAGCGCCATGGCATCCGGAGACCTATCTAAAACCATTAATGCAGAATACCAGGGGATTTTTGACCAGCTAAAAAATGATACAAATAATACTGTCAGTAAACTAACCCAAATCACCGGTCAAATCCGACTATCAGCCAGTGCTGTGGCCACAGGCGCCGGTGAAATTGCGGCAGGCAATGTAAATCTGAGCCAACGTACCGAAGAACAAGCCACTTCTCTTGAGGAAACTGCTGCCAGCATGGAGGAGATAACTTCCTTAGTACAAAGTAGCACCAATAACGCAAAAGTCTCAGCAGACCTTGCAAAGGAAGCAAAAGATGTTGCACAACAAGGGGGCGAAGCTGTAAACAAAGCAGTAGTCGCTATGGATGCCATTAGTCGCTCATCAAAAGAAATCACTGATATCATTGGTGTTATTGACGAAATAGCCTTCCAGACCAACCTTCTCGCATTAAATGCAGCAGTAGAGGCAGCGCGAGCGGGTGAGCAAGGCAGAGGGTTCACTGTTGTTGCAGGAGAAGTTCGTAACCTTGCTCAACGTTCTGCCAGCGCAGCGAAAGAAATCCAAGGTTTAATCAGCGATAGCAGCGCAAAAGTCAAAGAGGGTACAACGCTCGTGAACAATACGGGTGGAATTTTCAACAACATCGTAGAAGCGGTAGCAAGGGTCACCCAATCAGTTAATGATATCCATCAGTCATCCCAAGAACAAAGCTCTGGCATACAGCAAGTTAATATAGCAGTAGGCCAGATGGATGAGGTGACTCAGCAAAATGCCGCCTTAGTGGAGGAATCTACGGCCGCAAGCGGAGCAATGAGTGAACAAGCAAGCCAAATGTTAACTCTGGTCGGCTTTTTTAAGTAGTTTAAAAGCTTCCGGTGGCGAGTTTGGCTTCTTATTGAGCATACTAAAAAAAAGGGCTAAAAAGATTCGACCAAACACAGCACAAAAATATTTAAAAAAAATAGATAGCGGTTGGTGAAACAAATCGAAGCAAACATTGGCTTGAAGTGAAAGGGGAAGAGGTAGGTGATGCTTGGCATGCTGCCGCCCTTACCCAGGAAAAGGTGAGGATTTACCTGCCAAAAAAATGGCTCACGGCGCTTGTTTTTTAGAAATTAAAAGTGGTTTTTTAAAAAATACAGACGCTTTTATGTCTGTATGGCTTGTTAATTTGAATTAATAATATTTATGCACAGCTGCTTATCACTCGCACTAATTTCCGAGGAAGGTATCCCTGTCAAATCCAGCTGGTTCACATCGTACCCCAATGCGTCATAAATACTGAGGGCAACCATTAGGTTGCCTAAACCTGTATAGTGCCGCGCAATACTATTATTAGTATCACCCCAAACAATTTGCTGCCCGGCATCTGTCCCAAGGTCGATACGTTTTTGATTAATTAACTCCTGTATGTTTCTATCTACTTCTGCAATGTATACATTAATGCCTTCTGCTTTTAGCTCTGCGACTTTTTCACGCATTAGCGCATTGTGGTGCAACCAATACCTATTGGTGCTGGATTCAACCTCAAATGAATAGGCCGTCTCAACTGAAATCACTGCAAAGGGAGAGTCTGCGACAATGGCTCGCACCATTTCTTCAAATACGGCAGTGAACTTTTCAGGTGTGTCTTGAGTGGAATCTTGTGAGCCAGACTCCTGGAAGTGTACCAGTGTCGCATTACCTCTGTTGATAATGGAACCATACTCATCAAAAGTTCCCTGTAGCTTGCGCCCACCAATACCATCAACATAAACAGTGGGAGGCGTTGAAAAAGTCTGGTTCCAAATGTTTTCAAATGCATCGACCTGTGATTTTGTAGCAATTTCATTTGCCCTGCCAACTGTTTCACTATCCCCCAGGAATATCCAATTGTTGCCTAATTCGAGAGTAGGGTCAGGTTGCGTTAATACTATTTCATCTGATGCGGCTGATGAGATATTCCCAGAAGCATCTTTAAACCACACGTAAATGGTTTTTACGCCTTCTGACTCTGAAAGAGAATAGGGAATATTGTCGGTGTATTCCGATAACGGTGCGTTTAATGCTATCCATGCATTTGTATCTGCAGTTGGCTCAGCAGGAGACTCCGACAGGCAATATTGTGTGATTACGTCGTTATCTTGCGCCGACAAAGAAAGCGTGGTGCTTATTGACGAGGTACTAAAGGCATCATTATTAATTATAATAGAACTATTACTCGGGGGCTCTGAATCGTCAGGTTGGGTGGCGGCACCTTGGGGAAGGGGGCTACTACCGCCTCCACACGCAACCATTAAAGTAGCACTAAAAATCACACAGGCGATTGTATAAGTAGGAGGTGTCTTTAGACCCATCATTGATTCCTATGTAATGATTTGCACGTTGGCTTTCAATTTAGAAAGCTGAATTCAAATGAATAAAAATGCAAAGCTCTAAGCAATCAGGGTTCAGATAACAAACACTCATTGAATAGCTTTAACAGCCGAATAATTCTTATGGCCCTAAATAGGGCAAGGGCCATGTTCCATGGTCCGCCCCACTGCCTCTATTAGTGATATATATAGATAGTCATTACTTTTTTTAAATAGCGCTGATGTATGCCGCTAACTTTTTGGAAATTCGAACCAACAGTGAACTTTTCTACCGTCTCTCGTCCCTTTTCCCATCGAAAGTCGATTCGATATTAAAGTGTATACATGCTTATTTCAATATAATCAGTCATGTAGTGAGTGATAAGAAATAAGCAACTGCTCATAACTGATACTGATGAAAAGTGCATCATTGCAGACGTCAGGTTATCCGTGCTTATCCGTTAGCCTCACTATTTAGGCCTACATTATTAAACACATAAGCAAGTAAAAATGATAAATGGATCTAAAAATTGGCGGCTGCACTGGGTAGCAACATCAAACCTTTCTGTCTTTGCCGCTTTTTGCCCGTATTTTATCATCGCTCTGTACGTAAATGGTGTCTGTTGTCGCCATACTCGCGTGCCCCAAATCTTCTGATAGGTCCTTCAGCGCTCTTCCTCTTTCTATTTCCATGCTGGCGCCAGTATGACGCAGCCAATGAGATGTGGCTTCGAATAATTTGCGCGAAAGCTCCTCTCCTTTTTCGAGTTTCATTTTATCATGAGCGGCATCAAGGACTTCCCGAACAATGCGTGTGAGGTGCCGTGAAGACATGCCTCCTTGGCCTCTTATCTTTTCCACTAGGGGGGAGGTGTCAGAGCGGTCCGGAAGGGGGGGTAACCCTCGGTACTCTCGGTACCGCCTCAAATAACTCAAAAACTCAGATGGCACTGAAACGTCCCGAAGTTTACGGCCCTTTCCAAAGACCTTTAGCCACCAGTTACCGCTGTCATCTTTCCAGAAGTGGTTCATTGCTGGGGACCAGGTTTTTCGCTCTGAGAGCTCTGAAATACGCAAAAATAAACCTTTTAGTGCGGCAATTACGAATAAACCGCGTTCATAGGCAGGGTCTTGGTTGGCATGGCTTTCTGCGGTGCTTAATACGTAATCCCACTGTTCCTGGGATAACCGTCGAATTTCCTTTACCTGCGAATCGATGATGAAATACCGACAATCTGATTTTGCAACTTGTGCGGGGTTTCCGTAGCAAATTTCTTCGTTATTTAGGTACTTATAAAAGGAGGTGATCGCCGTGAATGTTGCTTTGAGCGTTTCTTGAGATGGTTTATAGAGTTTCTTTTCAAGTTTGCTATTAGCAGCAGCTTGGCCCCTTGTTTGTGACAATCTAAAAGGAGTCCATGCCGCGTTGTTTCGGAAGAACCCGTCATGGTATGAAAAACGGTCAGTGCTTGATAGAGATATCCAGCTAAGTGGCGGCTTCCAGCAAAAGTCTGCATATTCAAGAATATCGCTTTTTCGTAAACGATCCATCGGGTTGTCTTTGAACAAAAATACCCATAGCAGAAATCGCTCGACATCGGTTCTAAATCGCAAATAAGTATGCTCTGATTTATTACGCCCCACATAATTAAGAAAGTCAGAGCCCCATACCCAATGTTGTTTTCGCCAGGCAGGCCCGCCATCAATAAAATCTTTTAGCTCGGGATAATTTTGAAAGTCGAACTCACTGAGTTCTGTATAGGTAGGATATAACGGTACGGGTAAAGGCGCTGTCTGGCTCATGAATAGAATCACTTTATGGGCGGCAATAAACCATTATAAGCCCCCTACCTGTTTAGTCAAATACGTAAGGGTATAAGACATAAGGAGGTCGATCTGTAAAGTTGGTTGTGTCCTCTTTCGTTAAAGCTTGATGGTATGAGCCAATGTGCTTACCCAAAGATTGGCTTAGTCGCGGTCGACTGGAGAAATCAATCTATGTAAGAGCTGACCTATCAATGGGTATCCGACTTCTTCAACGTCTGATTTGTTTGAATGAGCAAGCGATACTATTGACTTGTTTTTGTAATTTTTGCAGAATAGGTCACAAATTAACCGCCTCTAGTTAGATTAGAGTCTTCTCATACTCTATTGGAAACAGTCATGTTTAATCGAATACCTAAAAAATATGTAGGTCTTACCGTTCTCAGTTGTAGTTTGATTGCATGTGGAGGCGGTAGTGATGACTCTCAGTCCAATAATGAACTGCTCAGCTTGACGCTTAATGCCGACGATACAAGTATAACTGGGAGTCAATTTTCGCCAAAGCAGGTTGTTTCATCTGTCGCAGAGGTTAATCGAGGTGACTACCCTTTCACTACTGTTGAGTGGAAAGAAACCATTGATCCGCTAAACACCAAGGTGCTGTCCATCCAACTCATTGGAAACGAGATTTTTGGCCTGCAGTTGGTAGTTAATACTGACAGCAGTGAAAGCGGCGATCTATCGAAACAGTATATCTACAGCCTAGAATGCCCCAATGCTGACCCATTAAACAAGGCTGATACTCTTGATTCCGAAGGATGTGAGGCTATTAGTGCAACATTTAATGGCCACAACTACAAGGTCACCTTTGAGCACTCTCCACTAGATCTGTTGGCTGGGATGGCGCCTATGGAATTAAATGGTAAGCTCATGAACTAGAGGTTCTTGGCCTTTTATTATCTTCAGTGAGTGAGTGACTAAGCGCCCAATCTTGATACACTCCTCGCCCTACCTGTTTGTTTTCAATGTTGGTGTTATTGTATTAAGGTGCCCTTTATTTAGTATAAAGCGCATCTTAAACTATATTTTATCATCTGATGGCTACTCTAACCTCCTTAATTTTTATAAGCCGTCAAATACTTCTTGTAAATCGAAGCACCCCAATTGCAGCCCCAACCCTAATTGAATTGAAGCCCACAAGCGGCTATTCAGTACAAGAAGGAAACTTACTCTGGAGCTAGGCAGATCTTATTATTTTCTGCGGACATGGTATAATCTACCTAAATAAACTTATAGCTCCGGGGTTATTAATGGGTGTGCTCACAACGGAACAACAGAAAGGAGATGCACGGCTTGCTAACACAAAGATCCTCCTTATTGAGGCGTTCCTGTGTGCGTATAGCGCCCTAAAACAAGCCAGTAGCGAGCTCTCAAGCTGCATTCGCAGTGACAAAAGTTATCCCTTATTCCTGCCTACTTACCCCTTATCGGTCCAAACCAGCACCGAGCGTTATGCCGCACGTGCCTTGGCAGCAAAATCACTCTGCCAAACATTTAACTTAGATAGCGAGGATGAGCTTGTGGTGCGTGCAGGTATACTTTGCGCCAGTCCTGATACACTCGATGCTGCAGTTACCCTAAACAATGCCAAACAGGCTTTCAAGCAGACCGTACTAGACCTACGTAAATTGGAAAAAGCCAAAAATAGAGGAGTGGATACCCTCATTGAACAAATCCTCCCTGCTAACATGAAAGAAAGACCAAAAGAGTTGGTTAAAGTCCTCAAAAACTCCCAACTCTCTCGGCTCAACCTTACTCGCTGTTACAGCAAGGTGAGGATATTAAACAATAACATGAAGTCTGTTAGTTGGACTTGGGCAACCACTCATTCCACTACCCATCTTGTCACCTGCGCTACTGCACGTGCACAAGCCGAAGGCCTTCCTGATATCTCCCGCGAAGTGGTCCTGTCAAAACTCGCTCATTATGATGACGATTACGAGTTTTCCTATTTACAACGCTTACCTAATCGCTTGCAAGCCAATACGGTGTACAGTGAAGAAGGCGAAGTAAAGCGCAAGCCTGTGGTTATTTCAGGTGTCGCGCTTTGTCCAGGAAGTAAAATGCCTAGGGTGAAGTGGCGTGATGACCCGGGCAGCCCACAAGACGACCCGAGTACTGCACGCCTCAAACGTAGCGATGCGAAGGTATCCGATGAAGAGGTTATCTATAGTCTGCACCTATACAAGCTGCTCAAGAACATCCACTCCGATAATTAGAGCTGTATTTTGGTCATTGTGCACACCTTTTGGCAGCCACAAAATAATGCCCTCCAACCAAATATAACCGCCCATATCTTGGGTAGTTTACCTCTCGCTGTTAAACCCCCATGCTGCGCTATACTGCTTAGTAAATGCTCTTCTCTTTTATAGGACGTCTTTAAAAACGTATTTTTTCGCGATAACCACGCTTACAGACTTTATACACTACAAGTCGGGTTTAGAGGCTCCTTTAATCTCACGAGAGAACGGTTATTTTTAGACGTACCCAGTAGTCAACACTTCCGTTTAACAGGTATAAACTCTCGATCTCGGAGACACTCCGCCCAACGCCACTTCGGCCACTTTAATCATTAGGAAATAGGTTATGGAAAACCAAAATAAAAACCCCTCAGGTAAGAAAAATGGAAGTACACACAGCACCAAAAAAAAACGACCAAAGAGTCCTTTGGATGAGCTACGTTCAAATTTATTAGGTCTAGAACAGCGCTTTGAAAATCTTATAGATAACAGCCCTATTAAGCCCCCTAAGTTCGATTGGCCCGAGTGGACAGGACTAGAATCACTAAAAATCGAGCACCCAAAGGTTGATATATTAGACTGCAACGACAGCATATTAATACGAGCCGAGATACCTGGCGTTAAAAAGGATGATGTCGATTTATCACTGAGCGATACAACGTTTACCCTTCACAGCCGTCCCATTGAAGAAACAGACACAATGGATAAAGACCAATATTATCGCCGTGAAACAGCATCAAAGTCTTTTAGCCGAACTTTAGTTCTGCCCTGTGATATACAATCTAGCGATGCGAAGGCCCATTTTGAAAATGGGCTTCTAGAAATTAGCGCTCCAAAATCGGATAAAACAAAAAGTAAAACTATTCAAATCGATTAAAATCGACGGGTCTCTTTATAGTTGGCGGATTCAAGTCCGAAGTGAGTAACAATTTAAGCTCTTAACAGGGCCATGTGCTCTGCCATTATTAGTTTGGCTGGCGCTGCGTAACCAAGCGTTTTTCTTGATCTGTTATTTAACTGGGCAATCACAGTTGAAACTTCCCCCTGCGACACTTTTTTAAAGCCTGTAAGCTTTGGGCTAGTGGAGCAGGTATGAGTCAATGTGAGAGCATGAAATCGTTTTAACCGAATTAACGAAAGCTTCGCTCCAAGCAGCTCCTCAAGAGGAAGAGGAGCTCTTAGACAAAGCAGGATCTTTCGGGATGTTTTTAGAACAGCCAAACCCACGACTCCCCTAATTAAAATACCCTCTAAATTGAGACGCAGAAGCAAATCCTTCACTGATAGCGGACATGGTATAATATTCAATGGTTTGATTTGAGTTATGGCTGGCGTTAATCTAACGGATTAGTGTCGGGATCTCTCGGGATATTTTTAAAACAATCAACCCCATGACGACGCCCCTTCCCTAATCAAAATACCCTCTAAATCGAGGCACAAAAGCAAATCCTCCACTGATAGCGGACATGGTATAATATTCAGTAGCTTGATGTGAGTTATGCTGGCGTTGACCTAACGGATTGGGCCTGTGCATCCTGAAAGAAAGACAAGGGGGGAGTCATTGTGTAGTCTCATTAAGCGAAAAACTCACACCTAGTTACCTAGGTATAAACTTTACACAGCTTGAAATACATTCTCGGCCATTCCGCTACGACCCACCTACTGGCTCATACCCCAGCACATCAGCTTCCCCAACAAGAATCGAAATATACTGACTGACAGCCTGCGCATACAGCTGATCTTCCAAATACTGCTTAATGCGCCCCTTGCAATCATCGAAAAATTTCAACTCCCCCTCCACCTTGCGGTTAACATTCACCACGTGACAACCATAACGGCTTTCAATCGGTGACGCACAAAGACCTTCATCTAGCAGGAATACCTGCTTCTCAAATTCGGGGGTCGTTTGCCCTTTTGTTATTTGTCCTAAAGAACCGCCCTCTTCCTTTGATGGGCAAGAAGATTGCAATCTTGCCCGTTCAGCAAACATTTCTGGCTGACCTTGAAGCTCTTCAATTAACTTTTCAGCTTTTTCTCTTATTTCTTGCCGCGCTTCGAAGTCTCTGAAGTCAGCCGCCAGTAAAATATGAGAAACCTCCATCAAGGGTGCGCTATAAAACCTGTCTTGGTTGGCCTTGTAATATTGTTTGCACTCATCTTCTGAAGCTGAGTGCAAAGGAATATTTCGTTCAAGAACCATTCTGATCGCAGCCTCTTCGGTGTTCTCATCTTCACTTTGAGAATGTTTACCTGAGATACCTTCTGACTGCGCCCGCTGCAAAAGCACCTGCTTGATCACTAGGGCTTCTACCGCCTTACCAACAGCATCTTGCGCTGATTCAGCAGGGTGGTATTGAAGCTCTTTTGAAATTTGATCCGCATCAATAACCACACCATTCACCTGTATCTCTTGAATGG
>JAHRVS010000145.1 GCA_019090565.1 Gammaproteobacteria bacterium | reverse complement strand
TTCCGAAACTATAGGTAAACTACCGCTTGGATTTTTTCGTAACATATTGATTCCTCATTCACTCACTTAGTGGCTCTGCACTGTGTTTTTTTCTTTTTCGAACCATTGTGGCGTTTTAGTGCGTTGCTGGCCGCCATAAAGTTCGACAAATTTCTGAGTCGTATAATCGTGTGGACTATTCAACGTCTATATACGCAGAGGGCAGTACTTGCCTGTAAATTACGCGAATACAGTAGTGCCACTGCTCATAGGCTTCTGGGATAAGCGAGATAACCATGTTCTCTCCTTTAACTTTTATTCAATCACCAGCGATGTGCAAATCGGTTTCTGTAATTTGACCTTCAGTGACTCCGCGGGCATGTTTAATCAGTATGAACAGCATGGTTACAAGTAATCTCCGTCAACGCGAACTTGCTGTTTGTCTGCCTGAACATGCAGATAGAAGCACGACCGCCTACCGGTATGGCAGGCCGCTCCTTCCTGTTTTACTTTGCAGAGAATTGCGTCGCCATCACAATCGAATGACATGGCAATCAGACTTTGTGCCTGACCACTGATTTCACCTTTGACCCACAATTTTTGGCGACTTCGTGACCAGTACGTCATGCGTTTGGTCAAAATCGTCTGTTCGAGCGCATCCTGGTTCATCCAGGCAAACATCAGCATGACCTCACTGTTAGCATCTTGCGTGATGACAGGAATCAAACCCTGCTCATTAAACGCGAGCTGAACAATGACATCGCTTAATGCCAAGCGTTGGCTATCACGATGTTCGAGATCAATAAAATAGTCGCGTTTCATTGTTTGCCAATGCCCTCAGGGCAAGCACAGTCTTTATGGTTTTGTGCATGGCAGAGACGAAAATTAAGCCAGTGCCCAATCGCAACGAAACTTGCCCCTGCAACCGTCAGTATTTTTTCACCATCCTCTCCGACTCGGCCTTCCCCTAACACCAGCGCCAATACCAACAGCGCCAAGCCGATAGAGCCCAAAAAAAACAATTGATAGCGTTTGTGTTGTTTGCATCCAATGCTTAAAGCATAACCACTACTGGGGAGTGCGGCTGCGATCATCCAGAGATGAAAGGCCTCGTTATCGAGCTGCAATGCTAATAGAACAGGTAGTGCCAGACAATGGATACCGCACGCCAGCGATAAGCCAATCGCTAATTTATCTGTTATCACTTGAGCCGTTTTCATAAAATACTTTTCCTGCTTTGTTAAGCCGCTTGTGCAATGCACTCTTCACACAGGCAATTCATTTCTAACTGTGGGCTTATCAGCTTGTATCCAGCTTCCTCTACGCTGGCCTGAAGCTCTGCAACCGTGGATAGTTTTATGCTAATTTCTTTCACTTTGCTGCATTGTCGACAAATCAAGAACTGCGGGACATCGTGAGCATGATCACAACTAATGTGGGCGCATGCCACATACTTGCTTGCAAGATTAAGCTTATGCACCAGATGCTCTTCTTCCAAAAATTCTAAAATACGGTAGACCGACATAGCAGGCATGCTTTCGCCGTATTTTTCTTTGCAAAAATCCATCAATTCATAAGCAGAAAGCGCCTTATTGGATTGAATAAGACCGGTCAAAACTTGTTTCCTTTTTGCTGTTAAGCGGGCGCCATGCGCTTTGCAATGCTGTTCTGCGTGCTGGATGATACGGTCAACGTCATTCATGAATGATTACCTATCTAAATTCGATGATGTGATTGTTCGAAGTGAGCGTTACTGCACCTTGCTGGGCTGGCTTTACCCACATGACATGAATTTTATGAATGCGCGAAAATAACCTGAAAAAATTAACGGTGATGGCAGACAAGTTGGATTTGTTGTCACAGCGGTATTGGTAACTGGCAATTATTTCACTGTGGCTGTCGTGTTGAGCATGGCCCTCGCGCTCAGGATTATGCGCATGTTCGTGCTCAATTGAATTTTTTTGATTGGCGTATGCGTGATTATCATTTTCGATAAGATCTGATACGTCTATCGATGTTTTCACGTGTTCGCAATGGCCATCCGAAAATAAAAAAAGAGCCTCATGTTTACGAAGCTGTAACTCAGCGCTCGCAACAGCTGCGAGGTGTTCTTGGGTGCTGGCTTTATGCGCAAACCCAAGTATATTCATCGCGGGTGAAGTTAACTGAATTTCAAGTATCTCGTCCTCCATTGCTATATTCAGTTCCGATAAGCCATGCAGGTGAGCGTCTAAACTCGCTGCATACTCTGCTGAGTTTGCAGACTGTGCTACAAAAGCAAATACGATAGTCAATACAATAAAATTAAGTCGGTGTATTTCAATCAGGTTTTCACCCAGCGCGCAACAAACACATCTATTTCTCACCTCAACAAGCTTTTCTTCACTGCGATTCAAGGAGAATCTATTTCGCACAATCGCTGAATCAATGCGGACCTTACTCATACCATCGATAATGCTTGCAATTCTCTTTCCCTGACGGTTGTCGAGAATATGACTAAGAGCGGCTATTTTTTACCGGCACCAAGAAAGCCTGGCCACAGATAACTAGTTCAATAGCAGGATGCCCTATTCGAAGTAAATTCCAACATGATCCTACTTGCAAACAATTATTGATATGTTACAACGTATCATTAGCTGTTTGCAAGTAGCGTCACCCACACCCTGAATAGCCTCTCATCATTGGCCAGCCGAGCCTGAAATTCCATTTCTTGCTTGCAGCGACGCTTTATTTTACAAAAGGAACAGGGATGCACTCACAGGTCACAATCTTTTCAACCATAGCGACGTTTGCTTCAAAACCACGCTTTATCGCGTCTAATCTCCATAGCGTCGAGGGCTCTAATCAATCTGTGATTAAATCTGCGCAAACGACTCCAGCCTGCCTAAAGAAAAAGATAATTACGATTCATTTGATTCGGCCTGCGCCAAATTTTTCGGTTCACAGCTTAGGCAGAATTAATTGGTGAAAAAACACTATCGGCCCCACATTGGATTTATAGTGCACTTAAATTGCGCATTATCGCAGTGCCTTATACAACCTAGATTATCCTAACCCCCTAAATAAAGCTTATCCTTACCGAGCTTAGTTCTGGCATGTCGCTTGCTGAAATATCTTCTGCGATTAGCCGTTTATGTAAATGGTTTACTTTTGAGAAACATTAAATAGGAGCAGGCACATGAAAAAAGAAGAAGTGGTAGAGGCGGTTGTTCTAGCAAAAAAAGACAAGGGTTTGTCATGGGAAGACATTGCCAGTGAGCTGGGCATGGGAACCGTGTGGGTAACATCAGCCTGTTTGGGAATGAATAGTATGCCTGAAGAGCCTGCAGAAAAGCTATGTCAATTGCTTGACTTGCCTATGGATGCCAAGGCTGCCTTGATGGAATTTCCAGTTAAAACCCGGGACGAAGCTATTCCGCAAGACCCGCTAATTTATCGTTTATACGAAGTCGTTGGTGTGTACGGCGATACATTAAAAGAGGTGATTCAGGAAAAATTTGGCGACGGCATTATGAGCGCCATTGATTTCAGTATGGATGTACAAAAACAGGAAGACCCCAAAGGAGATCGCGTAATTCTCACCATGAATGGGAAATTTTTACCTTATAAAAGCTGGTAAATAATTTACTTCAATACTAAAAAAACACTTCGGAGAAGGCGCCTAAGGCAAAGCGCTTTCTTACGGGTTTATTGCACAGTAGAATTTTATTGTATGCATTGATAAATAACGATACACGTTAAAATAAAAGAAATTCCTTGCCAGAATACCACTGGGTTTCGTTCCATTAACGGCGGTTTGGATTTACTCAGATAACGAGGGCTAGGGTGTTTTAGATCGTACACAAACTCCGATACTTCGGCGTAACGTTTTGTCGGGTTTATTTCGACTGCCTGCTTGATGGCACAATCAACCCAGCCAAGGGTATTATTTTCACTATTTAAGGTGTTGTTTTTGAGCAAAGAGGCATACACCAGCCGTTGTTGAGATTTTGACGTATTTGTTTTTGCGATAGCTGTACCGTATGGAAGCCGGCCCGATAGCATTTGATAGGCAATAACGCCAAGTGAAAAAATGTCTGATTGACTAGTTCCTGTTTCTCCCAAGAAATATTCCGGCGCTGTATACTGTGCTGTGCCTACAATACCGTCATTCACTTTTTTTATTTCAGTAATGCCCGCCACTTTTGTCGCACCGAAATCAATAATTTTTACTGTGCCGGTTGCGTCTATCATCACATTAGCAGGGCGTAAATCCTGGTGCACCATTTCCTGTCGGTGAAATGCCTGTAGGCCTTTGGCGATTTGTTCGACGATGGAGCGCACGGTGTCGATCGTTGGCGTGGGATTATCAATCATCCATTGGCTTAGGGTTTTCCCCTCAATGTACTCTGTCACCGTGTAGAGATAGTGTCGTTTGCGTGGTGAGTCCACTGCTTTAAGCACGTAGGCATTATTTAAACGCTTGGCGATCCACTCTTCCATAAGAAAGTTTTCAAGGTATTCCTCATCATTACGCATTTCAGCTGAAGGGGTTTTAATAACTACCTTCTCCCCGGACTGACTATCTCTTGCTAAATAAACGTGACTACGGCTACTAATATAAATTTCACGCAGAATATCGTAACCATCAAATTCTTTTCTGGCTTGTAAGGCCGGAGCTGGTGGTAATAAACCAATTTGTTCCTGTACTTCACTCAGGTTTTGCTGAGACAAACTGCTAATTTTTACAATCTGCAATGTAAGATTATCGTCGCTTCCCGCCTCATACGCTTTGTCAACTAGGCTTTTCGCAGTGTGATCAAAATCACTTTCAGTACTTTCAATTGCTTCGGCAACTATTCTTTCAGAAAGGTATTCGTAAACACCGTCAGTCGCTAAAACAAAAATGTCTCCCTCATGAATGGGTATGGCCTTGTAATCAATTTCAAGGTAACAGTGAATACCCAACGCCCGTGTTAAATAGCTAACTTCTGGGGATACTTCACGGCGGTGATCCGTTGTTAATTGTTCGAGTCGGCCATCACTCAATCGATAAATACGAGAATCGCCACTATGAAACAAGTGAGCAGTGTTGGATTTAAAAACAAGTGCACTAAAGGTACAGACATACCCTTTATCTTTATCATGGCGGTTGGGACTGTTTTGCGTCTGTGCGTATAACCAGGAATTTGTTGCTTTTAATACCCGTTGCGCAGAGGTCTTTACCGACCAGGAATCTGATGTGCAGTAGTAATCTTGCAAAAAAGAGGTCACAGCGGTTT
>JAHRVS010000144.1 GCA_019090565.1 Gammaproteobacteria bacterium | reverse complement strand
GTAGCCGATTTTAAAACGTCGCTGCACCGAGGAAATAGAAACTTTTCGTGTTTCGGTCACAAACGCCACCACCTGATCATAAAGTGGGTCCTGCTCATGGTCATCCTGGGCACCACCAGCGCTATTCTCCATACTGGTATGGGAACCCTCTAGGATTTCCTCAAGGTAATTTGGCTGCTGACGCTTTCGCCAATCGTCACAGACTCGATGAACCTCCTCATCAGAAACAAACGCGCCATGAATTCGAATCGGCATCCCTGTTCCCGGCGGTAGATAAAGCATATCACCATGCCCCAGAAGCTGCTCAGCACCGCCTTGATCAAGAATGGTGCGCGAATCAATTTTTGAGGAGACCTGAAAAGCGATTCGACTAGGAATGTTCGCCTTAATCAAACCTGTAATCACATCTACCGAAGGCCGCTGCGTAGCTAAGATCAAATGAATACCGGCCGCACGGGCTTTTTGTGCAATACGGGCAATCAGTTCTTCAACTTTTTTACCCACGACCATCATCATATCGGCAAATTCATCTATGACCACAACAATGAATGGCAAAGGCTCCAGTGTCGGAATATCAAACTCCCCGCCAGCCATTTGAACTTCTGTTGGCGTGAAAAGCGGGTCACTTAAGGGTGCGCCCTCCTCGATTGCCTGCTCGACTTTTTGGTTAAAACCACTGAGGTTTCGCACACCCATTGCAGCCATCAATTGATAGCGACGCTCCATTTCTGCCACACACCAGCGTAAAGAGTTCGCTGCCTCCTTCATGTCCGTCACTACCGGGCAAAGCAGGTGGGGAATATCGTCGTAAACAGACAGCTCTAACATTTTTGGATCAATCATGATCAAGCGAACTTCCCGCGGGGAGGCCTTAAGCAGGATACTGATTAGCATCGCATTTAGCCCAACCGACTTACCCGATCCCGTCGTACCTGCGACCAAAAGGTGAGGCATCTTCGTAATATCAGCCACCATTGGCTGACCAGCAATGTCTTTACCCAAACCGATCGTCACGGGCGACTTGGCCTCATCAAAAACACGAGAATTAAGCACTTCATTGAGGCTAATCATCTCTCGCTCTTGGTTAGGGATCTCAATACCTACCACCGTTTTACCTTTGATAACCTCCACAACACGCACACTCACTACGGCTAAGGAGCGAGCCAGGTCCCTTGCTAGCCCAGTTATTCGACTGGCTTTTACGCCTGGTGCGGGTTGAATTTCAAAGCGTGTTACAACAGGGCCAGCAATAATGTCATGAACTTCGGCCACCACCCCGAAATCATTGAGTTTTTCCACCAGCAATAGTCCCATGCCTTTCAAGTCTTCCCGAGAGTACCCCGCGCTGACCACAGTATCGTCTTGATCTAGTAATCCCAATGGGGGCAAGTCACCGGGTTGCGCTTCAAACAGCTTTAGCTGTTTTTCACGTTGAGCGCGATCGCTTACGCTTTGCTTAGCTGAACTTGCCGCCGGAACAGACACCAATTTTTTCGGCTTTTTGCCTGAAGGCTTTTTAATGGCTGAGATCGCGGTAAAAGTGGACACCGAACCTGCCTCATTTCCAGACAATGATGGAAACAGGTTTTTCTCTTTTTTCTTTTCCTGCGCCTTTTTTCTTTGTTTTTGATAGGTCAATTTCGTCCATTGATAGGCCTTGCTGGACCCTACAACCAGCTGGGTCCAAATAAATATACTGCCCTGCCCCACAAGCCTAAGTAGCTTAATCCAAGAAAGCCCCGTAAAAAGAGTCAGGCCCGTGGCGAAAAATGTGACAAGGAAAATACTTGCCCCTAGTTTGCTCGCTGCACCAGAAAGGATTTTTGCCACCTCCCAACCCACAATCCCCCCGGCGGTTGCAGGTAATTCAGAGTCAGGAAAATGGATGAAAAGAGAAGCGAGTCCTGTGCCCGCAGCCATGATCATAAAAAACCCCACGGCGCGGATACTAAACATAGGCCAACTCCATGGTGTACGCGCTAGTTGCTCCCTAAAAACAATCCAGGAACGGTAAGCAACCAACACAGGGAAGAGTAAAGCCAGATAACCAAACAGGTGATAGAGCACATCTGAGCTCCATGCACCTGCCGGCCCGATCAGGTTGTATGCATCCGTTCTATCGCCAAAGTATGACCACCCTGGATCGAGAGGGTCATAGCTGGTTAAAGCCAGTAGCAAAACTGCGGAAAACCCGATTAACAGCAGCATGACTCCTTCGGTAAGACCGCGGGACAGGTGCTCCAACCACTCAGGCTTAACATCTACCTCTTTTTTCGAGCGCGAGGCGCTTTTTTTCACAACAATACTCAAACTATTTTACTCTTTTCTTGAAGGAAGCTGGTGATTGTGACGCATGAAACTCAGCATTAAAAACATTAATCGTTTTGGGCTAGCGCTGGGTGTATCACTTTCCCCTTATTTAAATTAATTCCACTTTTTAGTGCGGGAGAGTCTTCCAAGCCACCTTGGGCAAGTTTTATCACATAAGGCAAAATCGCAGCCGATAATGCCTCTGATGAAGTGCGAGGCACTGCTCCAGGCAAATTGGTAACCCCCATATGAACAACGCCTTCTTCGACATAGGTGGGGTTACAATAATCGGTCGGTCTGATAGTTTCAATACACCCGCCTTGATCCACGGCAATATCAACAATCACAGAGCCCTTTGGCATGGTTTTCACCAGATCTCTGGTCACGAGTCTCGGTGCTGCCTGTCCTGGCACCAAAACAGCCCCAATTAGCACGTCGGTTCGCACAAGGACCTTCTTTATTTCCTCGCGCGAGGGATAAAGCCCAGTGACGTTTGCGCCAAGCCCTTTAACGCGCCGCAACGCCTCAGCGTTGAGGTCAAACACAGTAATGTTAGCACCCATTGCCGCCGCTTCTTTGGCGGCAGAAGTTCCTGCTGTGCCTGCTCCCAGCACCGTCACTTGCCCTCTGCCTGTAGCCGTCGCCCCGCCGAGCAAAACGCCCCTCCCTCCCATCGAGCCATGCAGGTAATGCGCAGCGCTTTGCACCGCTACCCGCCCTGCAACTTCACTCATGGGTATGAGCAGGGGCAATTGTTGGCGCAGCTCAACGGTCTCAAACCCGATAGCTAAAAGTTGTTTTTTTTTCAATGCATCAAGAAGATCAGC